>CALGTV010000087.1 GCA_937902395.1 uncultured Ruminococcus sp. | reverse complement strand
AGGTAGACGAGGAAAGAGTATTGGTTTATCCCGTGAGGTCTCATAGGCAGAGAAATCTGTAGTAACAACGAACTATGAGAAGTCAGCAGAGGTCATAGTACCGAAAAAAAAAATTTTTTTCGGGAAGGACTGAACAATTCAAAGCGTCAAATTGAAATGTATGTTCCGAATATTCGTCCGACGAAGTGTGAAAACGAAGCGTAATTGAGTGGAAGCACAAATAACATAGGGAGAAGTAAAAGTATTCGGAAGCGGAAAGGAAAGGAGACGGAATATGTCAGAAATGCTTGAAAAGATACTGAGTGATGAAAATATCCGACTTGCCCAAAAGAGAGTATACTCAAATAAGGGTGCAGGCGGAGTAGATGGAGTCACAACCGATGAACTTGAAGAATATATGAAAGAGAACTGGAGCAGTATCAAGGAGCAAATCCGAAACAGAACTTACAAGCCACAGCCGGTATTGAGGGTAGAAATACCCAAGGCAAACGGCGGAGTAAGGAAATTGGGTATTCCCACAGTAATAGACAGAGTAATAGAACAAGGAATAACTCAAATACTCACTCCCATATTTGACCCAATGTTTCACGATAGCAGTTATGGTTTCAGACCAAATCGCTGTTGTGAACAGGCGATAGTAAAGCTGCTTGACTTATTTAACAGCGGATACATATGGGTAGTGGATATAGACCTTGAAAAATTCTTTGATAATGTGCCGCAAGATAAGTTGATGAGTTATGTCGGAAGAGTAATACACGACGGAGATACAGAAAGTTTAATACGAAAGTATCTGAAAGCGGGAGTAATGGACAAAGGCAGATACGAAGCAACAGAAGTTGGCACGCCACAAGGAGGAAATTTATCACCATTATTGAGCAATATTATGCTTAACGAACTTGATTACGAACTTGAAAGCAGACGACTGAATTTTACAAGGTATGCAGATGATGTAATAATAACCTTGAAAAGTGAAGCGGCGGCAAAAAGGGTAATGTATTCCATAACAAACTGGATAGAAAGAAAGCTTGGATTAAAGGTGAATGCAGAAAAGACAAAGATAACACCGCCAAGTAAACTAAAATATCTGGGATTTGGCTTCTGGAAAAGTAAAGAGGGTTGGAAAGCAATACCCCATAAAGATTCAGTAACAAGATTCAAAAGAAAAATCAAAGCAATATGCAAACGAAAGTTGAGTATTGACCTAACATACCGAATTAATAAACTTAATGCAGTAATAAGAGGTTGGATAAACTATTTTCGTATAGCTTCGATGAAAACAAAGCTTGAACGCATAGATGAGCATATGAGAACAATGATAAGAGTGATAATATGGAAACAGTGGAAAACAGGAAAGAAAAGGTTATGGGGTTTGCTAAAACTCGGAGTACCGAAATGGATAGCCAATAAGGTGGCACAATGGGGAAATCACTACCAGTTTGTAGCTACAAAATCTGTTTTGAAAAATGCAGTATCAAAAGAAATACTGACAAAGCGTGGCTTAGTCAGTATTTCAGATTACTATTCATTAGTACATATTTAATTTTGAATTGAACCGCCGTATGCCGAACGGCACGTACGGTGGTGTGAGAGGGCGGTTTATTCCGCCCTACTCGATTGGCAACACACACTATAAACAAAAGGAAATTTCTAAAATTCATTTGCATTTTTTTCGACTTTTTTCTGTTGACAACAATTAAATTTAAGGTTATAATATAAATGGATAATTAAAACTACGGAGGAATTAAAATGAAATGTAATCTATGCGGCTCTGTCCACGAGGACGATAACCTTTATTTCTGCATAACCTGTGGTGCTATGCTGAAAAATCCTGTTACAGGTGAATACGTCAAGGAAAATATCGGCGAAGCTTCTGCTGAGGCTCCTGATACCCCCGATAATGAAACATTAACGGAAAATATTCCTGCTGATATTCCGTCAGAACCCGAACAGGATGAAATTCCCGAAATTTTGCCTGATATCCTCCCTGAACCAGAGGAACTTCCTGAGATTCCCACTGAACCAGTAAAAGATGAAAATGTCTTTTCAACTGAGGCTATCAAAGAATCAGTTACTCCGAAGCCCATACCTGAAATGCCGAAAGAGGAACTGCATATTGCAAGGGAACGTGAGAAATTCGCTGAAAATACAGCTGTTCCGCCTGTACAGGAGAATCCTGCTGCTGTTGAAGAAGCTCCGCGGAAACCCGAAAAAGTCGGTGCAGGCAAGATATTCAGCGCAGGTGTTGTATCGCTGATAACCGCTGTTATACTTACCATAGTTGGACTTCTTTTCAGCTTAAAATTGGGATTTACCGGTGATAATCTGCACAATATGGCGAAAGACCTCAATAAATGGTCAATTATAAATGCAAGGCTGAATGGGCTTACCGTTTCAGACAATCTCTACTACGAATCTGAATTTGACAAGGCTGCACATGGCTTTGCAGATACAACAGATTTCGCCCTTTTCCTTGCAAAAACTGATTTTACAGGTTTCTGCGCTGATAAGCTTGAAGCTTACGCTGATTATATCATAGACGGTAAAGGTGACGAGCCTACCCTCACAGAAAATGAAATCGTTGATTTCTTCAAAGAAAATCACGATATTGCAAAAGAAACTTTCGGATATGACTTGCAGACTGCCGATTATAACGCAATGCGCACAAGTCTTATCAACAACGAAACAGCAGAAAAATTCTCTGTAAGCAAAATCGGCTGGGAGCTTAGATTCCGCCTTGAAAATATCAGATACATACTTTCATATCTAACTCTTGGAATCCTTACAGCTTTCGTTGCTCTCCTTATGATATGGATTGCAACACTGGTAAACTGCAAGGGCAAGCATATTATCGGATTTTTCGGTAATATCTTCACATTCAGCGGATTGGCACTTATTATTGTATCAGTTGCTGTTTCCGCAGGTGCAGCTCTTGCTCATACTGTAACAGGAGATTTCCTCTGCTACCTCAGCAGTACGCTTCTTCTCCCTTCAGCAGTATATGGCGTATGCATAGGCGCAATTCTTCTCATTGCAGGTCTTATCATAAAAAAGGTAAAGGCTTCTGTCAAGACAAAGGAAAAAATTCAGAAAGCTGTTGATAACAGATAAATTTTATGGGTATCGGTAAATTTTCCGATACCCATTTTTATATCAATCCTTTTGTGAATTAGGGGCGAGCATTGGGAGTGTTGTAAAACGTGAATTTGTGATGATATTATGGGAATCCCTTATGGTATCAAAACTATTAGATCTGTAGAAGACTTTTCCCATTTTTTACAGAAATCACGAAAATGCAGGCAGCATTGTGGGTTATCAGCATTATATTCCTGAATGATATTGTTTAAAAATAAAGAAATATTCTTTAATTCTTCATAGGTGCAGGTTAAAGTTACTTCTTTCAGATTGTCTATAAACTCCTCTTCTTTATTGTAGCCGACTATCTGCATATTTATTATTCCTTTCGATGTGAATTTCCCGACTTTGTCGGCGGACTGCTTATACCAATCCCTAAAATGTTAGTAGACAAAGGTGATGAGCAGAAATGATGTATGTCATTAGATTTGTCTACTGTTGTTTCAGAGATTGGTATTAGTACGTACTGTTACGCAGTAACAGCAAATTATTAGCTAACAACCTCTTTATTAAAAAATTTCAGTGTATCCATTTTTATTGCCTTATGCTCTGGTTTGTCAAGGGTGGGGTCATCGCGGAGGAGTTCCTCTGCGCATCTGCGAACTTCCTCGGAAAGCATAGATATGTCGTATGCAGACGCGATTTTCAGCGGAGGTAATCCGTGCTGTGCGCTGCCGAAGAAGTCTCCCGGACCGCGCATGTTCAAATCTTCCTGCGCTATTTTAAAGCCGTCCGTTGTAGCTGAAATAATCTTCATTCGCTGTATGCAATCTTCGTTTTTGTTGTCCGTGATAAGTATGCACGTACTCTCAAACTGTCCGCGCCCTACTCTTCCGCGCAACTGGTGAAGCTGAGAAAGCCCGAATCTTTCGGCATTTTCGATAATCATTACTGCCGCATTTGGTACATCAACGCCAACTTCAACAACGGTGGTACAGATAAGCACCTGTAACTCTCCGCGGCTGAATTTTCCCATGACTTCTTCTTTTTCGGCGGCTTTCATACGTCCGTGTAAAAGTGCCGTTGAATAGCCTTTCAGCGTTGTTTTCTCTGCATTTTCCGCATAGGATTTCACAGCAAAAAGCTCGCTTTCGGAATCCTCTATCATGGGGCATACAACATATGCCTGCCGCCCCTCGTCAAGCCTCGCACGGAGGAATGAAAAAGCTCCCTCACGCTTTTTGCCCGTAACAGCGTATGTTTTCACGGGGCTTCTGCCCTTGGGTAACTGACGTATGCTTGTTACGTCTAAATCTCCGAAAATATTCAGTGCAAGAGTTCGGGGAATGGGAGTTGCGGACATAATCAGCCTGTGTGGTGAATCTCCCTTTTCTGCAAGGGCGGCGCGCTGTGATACGCCGAAACGGTGCTGTTCATCGGTGATTACAAGTCCCAATGATTTATACTCAACGTCCTTTTGTATTATTGCGTGAGTTCCTGCCACAAGGTCGATTTCTCCTGTTTGCAGTTTTTCGCGTATTTCTGCCTTTTGCTTTGCAGGAGTAGAGCCTGTCAGCAGTGCTACTTTTATTCCCAGCGGTTCAAGAAATATGCTGAATGTCTTGAAATGCTGTGACGCAAGTATTTCCGTAGGTGCCATAACAGCGGACTGTATGCCGTTTTTCGCCGCAAAACAGCAGGCGGCGGCGGCTACGGCAGTTTTACCGCTTCCCACATCGCCCTGCAATAGCCGATTCATAGGCGAACCGCTGCATAAATCGGCTATAATCTCATTGACAGCCGCGGACTGCCCCTCGGTAAGCTGAAAGGGTAACGCGCTGTAGAAATCCGACATATCCGTTGATTTGTCCATAATGTAGGACGTCGTTTTCTTCTTGCGGATTTTCAGCATAAGCATACCAAGCTGTAATTTCAGCAATTCCTCAAAGGCTATGCGGCGGCGTGCAATTTCTGCGGCGTTGTTTGTTTCGGGAAAGTGGATATTTTTCAGTGACCATACAAGTTCGGGAAGTTCGTATTTTTCGCGGATATACTGCGGAAGCGTTTCAAAGGGCATTTCCTCTAAAAGCGAAAGCGCCTGTTTCATATTTGTGCGGACTGTGTTTATAGGAAGTCCCTGCGTAAGCTTGTAGACGGGCTGTATCAGCACATGGGATTCCACAGAAATATACACAGGAGAATGTATTTCTTTTCGCGTTAAGCCGCCTGTAACCTTGCCGTACATATAATACGTGCCGAATTCTTTCAGCGCGTGAAATGCATAAACATTATTGTAAACGACAACGAGAATATCGTCTATACCGTCCGTTGCGGCGGCATGGCAGATTACAAGTCCCTTTCGGATTGCTTTCGGCGGAAGCTTTTTTGTTATTGTCAGTTTCAGTACGCAGTATTCCTCATTTTCTGCCTGCGCTACGGGTATATGTGTGCGGAAATCCATGTAATCCCGCGGAATATGATAAAGCAAATCATATGGTGATGTTATGCCTAATTTGCGGTATTTTTCGCCCTTTGCCTTTCCTACTCCCTTTAAATATTCGATTTCCGAAAACAGATTTGCCGCCATACTGCGCCCCCTCATATATTCAATATATTTATTATATCATATTTCCAATTTTTCTTCAAGAGGATTCGGAAAATAATGTTAAAAGAAAAAACGTCCCGACGGAATCGGGACGTTAGATTTACATATAGTTTCTGTTTTCCAGTGCTTTGAACAGCGTAACCTCATCAGCATATTCAAGCATTCCGCCAACGGGAAGCCCGAATGCCAGACGGGAGACATTAACTCCCAGCGGTTTAAGGAGATTAGCCACGTATAAAGCCGTAGCGTCGCCCTCAACAGTGGGATTAGTAGCCATAATTACTTCCTCAATGCCGCCAGCTGAGAGCCTTGCAAGAAGCTCACGTATGCGCAGTTTATCGGGAGTAATATTATCCATAGGTGAAAGAAGTCCATGAAGCACATGGTAAACGCCGTTATACTCACGGGTGCGTTCAAAAGCCGTAACATCTTTCGGGGATTCCACAACGCATATAATTTTATGGTCGCGGGATTCATCGCTGCAAATAGGGCAGATTTCCCTCTCTGTGAGATTCTGGCAGTGAGCACAGCAGCGGACATTTCTCTTTGCGTCAAGGAGTGCCTGAGAAAATTCCTCAACTGAATGCATATCCATAGACATTACGTGATAGGCAAGGCGCTGAGCCGATTTCATGCCGATACCGGGCAGCGAGGCGAATTTTTCCGCCAGTATAACAAGTGGGAGCGCGTTATGGTCAGCCATTAAAACATTCCGGGAATGGATACGCCGCCTGTAATCTTGCTCATCTCAGCCTCTGTTGTAGCCTCGATGTTGTTTACAGCCTCGTTAATAGCGGCAATGATAAGGTCCTGAAGTGTCTCGATATCCTCAGGGTCAACAACCTCAGGCTTAAGGTTAAGAGTTTTGATTTCCTTTTTGCCGTTGAGAGTAACTTCAACAACGCCGCCGCCAGCTGTAGCAGTAAACTCACGAGCTTCGATATCTGTCTGGAGCTCAGTGATTTCATCCTGCATTTTCTGTGCCTGTCTTATCATCTGATTCATATTCTGAGCGCCGCCTGCATTCTTAGGTATTCTTGCTTTCATTTTAAAATTCTCCTTTTTGACTAAGACATTCCGAAAATATCTTTGGATATTGTCTTAATATTAATCTTTTTTATTATCAACAGCTGTTTCAATACTGCTGTTAATTGCTTTTTTTATGAGCTGTTCCGCCATGGATTTAGTTTCTTCAACGGTTGCGGTACAGCGTGCAGATATTCTGTATTTCTGTCCGAGTACGTTGTAAATTGCCTTACTCAGCGAAATAGCGTTATCCTTATTGCTTTTGAAAAGGTCAATGAAAAATCTGTTGGGAGTGAATATACACATCACATTTCCCTTTGAAGCCGCCGATGAGCCGTCCAGACTTCCTGCAACCGCAGGATTTATACGGCGGAATTCCTCCATAATATCATTCCAGCGAGTACATGGAGTAAGCTCGTCCTCCTTGACTGTTTTTATATCAACACGGACATTGGGCTGTGGTTCATTTTCTGCGGCAGGACTTGAAGCCGTGAGAATCTCCCTTTTCTGCGGAGGATTCACAGGAGCAGCAGGAGCATTGGCAATTCTGCTTTCAAGCACCCTGATTTTTTCAAGAAGCTCTGAAACATCGGCAGAAACAGCATTTCCGCCAGAGCTTACATTTCCGCAGAGTTTAATAAGCGTCATTTCAAATTCCACGCGCTTATTCATAACTCGTCCCATTCGCTCATGACAGCCCTGAAGCTGTACAAGTCTGTCGAGGATTGTTTCAAGTTCGGTAGATTCCGCAGTTTTTTTCAGCCGTTCCAATTCGTCGGGCATAGCCGCAATGATATCACCGGCTGTTGAGGGAGAAGCCTTGATAAGCATGATATTGCGGAACTGTAGTATAAGTTCCTCGCAAAGTCTCTGCAAATCCTTTGACATATCATATAGCTGAGCTGTAATAGCGAGAGCCTTTGAAGCGTCGGATTCCGTAACAGCGTCAATCATATCGTAAAGGTAGTCCCTTCCTGCAACGCCTGCTGTCTGGGATACGACCTCTGCGGTGATATCCTCCGCGCATACGGAGCACTGGTCGAGGAGAGATACAGCGTCACGCATACCGCCGTCAGCGATTTTAGCAATAAGAGCCGCGCCGTCGGAGCTTAGTGTAAGCTGTTCCTGTTCAGCGATATAGAGAAGCCTTGCGGCGATATCTTTCTGACGGATACGTCGGAAGTCGTACCGCTGACATCTTGAAGCAACAGTGGCAGGAACTTTGTGAATCTCAGTTGTAGCAAGGATAAATTTCACATATTCGGGAGGTTCTTCCATAATTTTCAGCAGAGCGTTAAAAGCCGAAGCCGAAAGCATATGAACCTCGTCTATGATATATATCTTGAATCTGCATCTTTCAGGGGAGTACACAGCGCCGTCTCTGAGGTCACGGATATCATCAACACCATTGTTTGAAGCAGCGTCGATTTCAATGATATCAGTAAGAGACGCTTCATCGGCTTCACGGCAGATATCACATTCAAGGCAGGGATTGCCCTCCGTCATATTGGGACAGTTCACCGCTTTTGCGAGAATTCTTGCGCAGGTAGTCTTACCCGTACCGCGAGAGCCCGTAAAGAGATAGGCGTGGGCAGTCTTGTCGTTTTTAATCTGGTTTTTCAGCGTATCAGTGATATGCTGTTGGGAGATGACATCGTCAAAGGTCAGAGGTCTCCACTTTCTGTACAAAGCCTTATACACAACAAGCCCCCTTTACAAATAAAAATCCGGAACATAGATGTGCAGGCTTGCTGCGGCACACGAGACGATCCGCTTAATGCTGCTCGGTCTCCCGCCTGACATGGTTCACGGTGTCTTGTTGCACAGGGCCCGCACATCTATATTCCGGAATTTTTCATATAACAACGAGCGATAACGCTCTAAATGTTATTATAACACATTCCTTATATTTTGTCAAGTATAATTAAAAGGAAATTTGAAATAAATTATCAAAGGGCAAACAATGTTCGCCCTCTGATTATTTAATTATTCATTATCAATAATCTTCTTGTAATTTTCTTCCGCTTCCTTTTCCTTAGCAAGCCTTTCAGCCTTTTTAGCGGAAGCAGGAGCTCCCTTGCGGCTTCTTGCCATAAGCACAACCGCAAAAATGACAGCTGCAGCAATAAGTGCAACAGCAATTATAATAAATGCCAGTGATTTGAGATTTTTGTCAACATATGAGAATTCAACATCGCTGTCCTTGGCATAATCAGCACCTGCACTGCCTGAGAATACACTGAGGCTGAAATCGTCCTCTAAGCTATAATTTCCCTCAGCGTCAAAAGAATAACCGAAAGCATTAGCGCCCACAGATTCCACACTTTTTGGAATACTTACATTTTTCAGCTGTGAACAGTTTACAAACGCGCCCTCACCGATTGTCTGAGTACCCTCAGGGATAACAGCTCTTGTAAGTGAAGAACAGCTGTAAAAGGCACCGGAGCCTATTTCCACAAGAGTTGTGGGAAAATCAAGAGTTTCAAGATTCGGGCAATTTTTAAATGCGATATCAGCAATAGTTTTAAGACCCTCAGAGAAATCAATTTTTTTCAGAGCCACACAGTAGCCGAAAGCGTCCTCACCGATATACTCTACAGAGGAGGGAATAAACAGATTTTCAATTCCTGCGCATACTGAAAATGCACCAGCTTCAATTCGTGTAATTCCGTCGGGGATATAGACATCGCCTGTAAGCTTTGCAGAAGCTCTGCAAATGCTGGTTTTTTCGCTGTTCATGAGGAAATCATCCTCAAATACATAGCTGCTGCACTGGCTTGCGTCGATATTTTCAATAGAACTGCACTCTGCAAAAGCCATAGGCTCGATTATTGAAAGCTCACCGGGGAGAGCTACTTCTTTCAAAAGAGAGCAGTTGTAGAAAGCATAGGATTCAATAGTATTAACAGAATCCGGAATATCCACCTTTTCAAGCTTTGTACAGCCCATAAACAAGCCCTGACCGATATTTTTAATCTTTTTCGGCAGTCTTATTTCTTTAAGGGACGTACAGCCTGCAAAGGCATTATCGCCGATAGAAGTAACAGTATCAGGAATTGTAAGAGTTTTAATATTAGCACAGTTTGAAAGTGCTTTGTCATCAATAGCAGTAATAGCGTAGCCGTTTCTAAGCTCAGGTATTTCCTCAACAAGAGCGTCAACATTACAGCCGACAATGGTATAAGAGCCGTCGCGGAGTTCGTAGCTGAAAGTACCGTCAGTGAGAGTGTCACCGGTCTGAGTGCCTGAATATGCAAATCCTGTCAGGGCTGACATTGTAAATGCGGAAAATGACGCTAACGTGACGGAAAGAATTTTACTGATTTTCATCGGATTCCTCCTTTGCTTCTTTCTCAGAATTGCTTTCATCGGATTCCTCCGCGTTTTTTTCTGCTAATTTTTCAGCAGCTTTCTTTTCAGCAGCTTTAGCCTTGCGCTCAGCAGCAGCTTTTTCCTTTTTCTTTTTGCTGATACTTTTTCCTGTCAGGAAGCCAACAAGACCAAGCACCAGAGCGATTGCCGCGCCGATTATAACATAGAGGAAATTCTTATCAACGTTTTTCTTGCCGACAGCAACAGTATCCAGCACAACTTCGATATTATTATCCACAGCGTAACGGTGAGCAAGGGAATCCTCGTCAACGTACATTTTAAAGCCCTCAATAACGGAATAAGGCATAATAACAGACTGTCCCGACTGAACATACATCTCCATATTCTGCTGAATATCATTAGCAAGCTCTTCGTCGTAGTCGTAACCGAAAGCATATTCGCTGATAGAATCAACGCTTGCAGGAACGCGCATAGTGAGCATATTGTGACAGCCGAGGAAAGCGTTTTTGCGTACTTCCTTGAGGCTGTCGGAAAGCTTAGCGTCTGTAAGGCTTGTACAGCCTTCAAAAGCGTATTCGCCTATAGTTTCAACAGCAGGAAGCTCAACGGATTTGAGATTTATATTATAGCAGAAGCCGGATTTAGCAATTTCCTTAACAGTATCGGGAATAACAAAGGATTCGTCAAGCTTCATAGCAGGATAAGCAATAAGCAGAGACTTGTCCTTATTGTAGAGTACGCCGTCCTGAGAGGAATACTGACCGTCGCCCTCAATTACGTTAATAGCTCTGAGATGCTGATATTTCAGGAAAAACTCTTCTTCTTTTTCAAATGTGCAGTCGCTGGGAATTGTAACCTCTTCAATATACTGAGAAAAAGCGTATTCACCAATAGATTTTATCGTATCTGGTAAAATAATAACAGGAGCGTCGCAGGTAATCAAAGCGTCGTAGTAAATAGAAGTAATCTTAACGCCGTCAAGCTCAGCGGGAACAGTAACAGTATCACCTGTAGCAACGCAGGCGGTAAGCATACCCTCGCCGTCGACCAGCGCATATTCAAAATCGCCCACAAATTTTCTGTCAAGAGCGTTGTATTCCTCGCGTCTCTGGTATGCTTTAAGCTCCATAAATGTGAATTCGTTGGTGTAATCATACTCACTGTCGGTATCTGAAGCATAAATCTCGGCGACTGAACCTGCGGCACCAATAATCGTAAATCCGGGCATGGATTTTTCGTCTTTATCATAACCAAAAGCGCAGTAGCCGATAGAAGTAACAGATTCAGGGATAACAACTTCCATTATAGCAGTACCCATGAAAGCACTCTGTCCGATACTATCAAGCTGAGAGGGGAGAGAGATTTCCTCCAATTTTTCGCAGTTCATAAATGCGCCGATTTCTATATACATTGTATTTTCTGAAAATTTAACCTCGGTGAGATTTTTACAATCAGCAAAACACATGGGAGAAATCTGCTCAATAGCAGTATTGCTCATATCGATTTTTTTAAGATTTTCATTGCCATTGAAGCTGTGACGCATTATGGAAGTTACACTGTCAGGGATAGAAATTTCTTCCAGTTCAGTGCCATAAATAGCGGCAATTCCGATAGTTTCAATGCCGTCGGGGATAGTAAAGGAAGAACCTTTCTTTGCAATAGGGTAGCAAAGGAGATTTTTCATATCCTTAGAATAGAGAACGCCGTCAACAGCAGTATAATTTTCGTTAGCATCATCAACAATAATTTCCTCGACGAAAAACATAGCACAGAAGGGATTATTCTCATCGATATCAGTAACAGTTGCAGGAATTGTAATTTTTGTTATATTGCTCTGAAAAAAAGCGTCTGCATGGATTCCCGTAACGGTTATACCGTCGATTTCAGAGGGGAGCACGACTTCGGAAGCATCGGCTCTGCAAGATGTAATGCAAGCGTTTCCGTCCTCAGTGAGCATATAAACATAATCCCCTGATTTCTTGTAGACCTCTTCCTCAGTTTCACTTTCATCTGAAACGGCATCAGTGGCTTCATGTTCTTCTGATTCTTCATATTCTTCAGTAGTAGCTGCTGTTTCAGCACTATCGTCAGAAACAGTGGTAGTTTCATTTTCTGCATAGGCAGCCATAACAGGAGCGGCAAGCGACATTGAGATAAGCAAGCTCATAATAGCCGCAGTAATTTTTTTATAGTTATTCATGTTTTCCCTCGTTTCAGCGTAAATAAACGCTCTTTTTTATAATTATTATATCATATTCCGGTTGTAATTGCAATAAATTTCACTAAGTTTTCATGCAAATCACGACATAAACGGATTCACAAAATTGCAGATTAACAATAAAAATATATAACACAAACTGGTAAAATATATTACAGCTATTTTTATTATACATGCATAAAAATAGCTGTTGATAATTATTGAAAAAGTAGAAAATAAAAATTATTTTTCAATAATCAATGTTTTTCCGTTGGAAAAAGGCTCATTTCAGACTATATATGGAGGGGGTTTTATTTTTCGGGCAGATTTTTCACACACAGATTTCACAGAAAGGAAGTGATAAAAAAGATGTATAAAAATAAAAAAAGCTGGAGCGAACCCCAGCCATGTAATATTATAATTCTGACTCTGTTTTTTCTTCTTCAAGAGGTTCACGGACAAAGGGAAGAAATTCCTCCATGCAAGCACCGAAATTTTTATAATTTTCTTTTGCTTCCGTCAGAGATATCTTGTTTGCTCCCCCTGTCATATCGGGATCGCGGTACATAGCCTCATCGTCCTCCCAGAAGCACACAGGACATATGTCATAGCTGCCCTCCTCACCGAGAGTAAAATATCCGCAGCATTTACACTGAAATTTTTTCTTGATTTCCATTTCACACCTACTTCTTTTTTATAAATTCCTCGTATTTATCGCAGATTTCCGTTGTATCGCCAAAGTCAATCTGTTTACCCTTTTCAATCCACAGCACCTTAGTTGCCATACGTCTTATCTGCGCAAGGCTGTGAGAAACAAGAATAGTCGTAGCACCGCCGCCGATGACTTCCTGCATTTTTGCCTCGCTCTTTTTGCGGAAAGCGCCGTCACCAACGGAAAGCACTTCATCAAGTATGAGTATTTCGGGATTTACAAGGCAGGCAATAGAGAAAGCAAGTCTCGATTTCATACCCGAAGAAAGATGACTGAATTTTCTGTCCTCGAACTCTTTAAGCTCAGCAAATTCAATTATACTGTCATAGGTTTTGTTCATAAAATCGCGGGTATATCCCAGCAGTGCACCGCGGAGAAAGGCATTTTCCTTAACAGTGAGGTCGCCGTCAAAGCCTGTACCAAGTTCAAGAAGTGAAGCAATACTTCCGCGTACAGCCATTGTGCCCTCGGTTGGGCGCATAATACCCGAAATCACCTTGCACAGCGTAGATTTACCTGCACCGTTAGTGCCGATAATTCCCAGAAGCTCACCTTTGTCAAGAGAAAAGGTTATATTATTCAAAGCCATAAATTCTTTTTTGACGTATGTGCCTTTTAACTTCTGAATTAATATATCTTTAAGACCTGTATTGGCAAAATCTCCTGTAATATAGGATACGGAGATGTTATTCAATTCAATTGTTTTCATAAATCCTCCGTATCAGATATAATACATAAACTTGTAGTTATTTTTCTTGTAAATGACCATACCTGCAATAAGTACAGCCAGCGCGTATCCGAGACAAAGTCCGTGATGCCATAAAGGCGGAATAACTCCATTTATCACAACGCTTCGGAAATAGGCGATATAGTTGTATACAGGGTTAAGGAAGAATACCAGCTGTATTTTAGGCGGATAGATGTCTGTGGTATAGAATATTGCAGAGACATACATCAGAAGCTGTGTGAAAATCTCATAAAGGTACTGGATATCCTTGAAAACCACGAACATCGCTGAAAGAATAAAGCCCATACCGATATTGAAAATAACAAGGCAGGCAATGGGGTAAAGCAGTGTAAAGAATTTCAGCGAGAATGGTATTCCGTCAACTGCCACAAACAGAAAATAAATTATCAGCGTAAGACCGAAGTTTATACAGGCTGAAACTTCCTTTGATACCATAAACAGATATTTCGGGACGTTAATATTCTTGATTATATTGGCATTCTGCATAAGTGCGTGCATTCCGCCGTTTGTAGCATCCTTGAAGAATGAGAAAATGAGGTTTCCGGAAAAGAGATATATGATATAATGCTCTGTGTTGCGTCCGAAAAATTTTGTAAACACTACAGCCATAACCGCAAGCTGCATGAGTGGAGAAAGTATACTCCACACCATGCCAAGAACGGTACGCTTGTACTTTTTCTTGAAATCGCGTTTTACAAGCTCGGAAAACAAAAACTGATATTTTTTAATCTGGTGTATCTGAGCTTTTATATTTTCAACCATTTACACACTCCTTACGCTGTCCTATTCAGATTCACGGGCAGTACGGAGATTCGTTATCGTATCTGCGGATTTCTCTGATTTTTCGTAAATATCCATATCTTTAAGTCTGAGAGACAGATATCTTTTATCATTTAAAGCATTTTCATCAAGCTGGTCATGGGGATAGACTCCCGAGATTCTAAATCCTATTTCGATTTTTCCGTCAGAACCGATATACTCCTTGGGAATATCAAAAGAGATATGACCGTTTTTCTGCTCAGTAATAACTTTTTCACAGACATTATTTCCGTTTGCAAGAACTTTTACGCTGATTTTATTCTGTTTGCCAAGGAAAAAGGGCTCATAGTAAAGCTGTACCGCAAGGCCATTATCCCACTTGGGCACGAAAAAGCGGAGAAATGCTTTTTTGCGGACAATCCAGCGTCCCTCAGCTGTTGGCATTTCAATGCCCAATATTTCAACTTCGGGATATCTTGCAAGGCTTACAGTAGTATTTACAGGCATCTGATAAAGCTTTTTCACGCTCTTTTTCATAGATATGAGATATTCGTAAAAACGCTTGCAGAAATCCCCGTTGTGATAGAAGAAAGCGTCGCGCTTAGCCTTTTCATCGGGTTTCAGCTTGTAGCCTGTATTGTGGTAATCCTCCAGCTTATCCATACATTCCTCAACAGAGTTGACAATGTTGAAGATATACTCTCTTTTCGGACCGTAAGGGTCTGCAAGGTCGGTTTTGTGACCGTATTTTATGCAGTCCTCGCCGTCGGGGATATTGAGGAATATTGAGGGTTTGTGCTGAAACCACATTTCAAAGCACATGGAAGAATAATCGGTGATGAGTATAGCAGATTTCTTTTTAGCGTCGGCTATTTCATCATCCTCCAGAATTTTCACTCCCTTTAAAAGACCGCTTCCGCAAGCCTGCAATACGCTGTGGTGGAGAGCGATTTTAAGGGTATAGCCGTTATCCTCCACAAATTTTTTGAATCGGGGATTTTCAAGAAGTCCCAGAATAGTTTTCACATAAACGGTATTTTTAAGCTCAGATTCCTCGATATTTTTCAGATATCTTCTGTGAGTGAAGTATATAAATATAGATTTTTCCGATTCTGCATTGTCAGCGCTGAGCAAATCCCAGCGGAAAAGTCCGTTCTTTATGAGATTTTCCTCTGCATAACAGCCGCGATTAATAAAGATTTCTTTCTCGAAATCGTTGCTTATCATAAGCTTATCAAAGAGGAAAGAGCTGTATGAAGCCTGAGAAATGAAATCGTCCTTGAAAAAAGTAATACCGTGCTGAGTGAAGATTGAGTACACATAAGGGCTTCTTTTTACAGCTTCTGTTATTCCGAGGCGGAGAGAGTGAAGCACCTGAAATCCGCCGCAGATATACTTTGTTGTTTTGAAAAGCTCTTTGAGAGTATTTGCAAATTCCACGATTTTTTCGGGGGAATACTCGATTATATTATTACCGTATTCAGCCTTTATTTCAGCATATGCGGCACATTTTTCATTGATTATATAGTAAGGCTCAAAGTTTTTTCTGCCGTTTTTGTAGAGATATTTAAAAAGCTCAAATTCGTCCTGTGGGGAGGTATCGGCTTCAACGATGAAGTCACAGCAGATTACCTTATTACGCTCTGTATCGAGCTGCATAGCCATAGCGTAATCATGGGCGATAAAGCGTCTGAAAATATTATCTCTCAATTTATTGATTATTTCAGGCATATTAATATCCTTTCCTCGAAGTGTTACATACAGTTTATATCCTTATTATCTTCAATATTATAGCATATATGTGAGATTATGTCAATAAGATTTTAGATTGGGATTCTAAAGGGCGAAGCCCTTTAGCAGAGTCCAGAGACAGAGTCTCTGGCAGGGTGTGGGACAGCGTCCCACATAGCGTTCAAGCGCTCTGCAAGGGGGGAATTTTCAAACAGTCCATAGGACTGTTTGAAAAGAGGGGACGCTCTGCAAGTGAGAGCGTCCCCTAAAAAGTGCTGTTTTTAACAAACTCAGATAGAAACCATAATGATTCCTAACTCTTGATGATTGCCTTTAAGTTTACTTGGAATTCTTAGCAGCTTTCTTATTCATCAGCCATGACCATGTTACAGGTGCAACGAAGAGTGATGAGTAAGTACCTGAAATAAGACCAAAGATAAGCGGAACTGAGAAGCTGAGCAGTGATGTATAGCCGCTTACAAATACAACGATTGATACAATAACCATTGTACCGATTGTTGTAATAGATGTTCTGATTGAACGTGTAAGAGACTGTGAACATCCCATGTTGATAAGCTCATTCAGTGTAGCGTTGGGATAAAGTGTCTTGTTCTCTCTGATTCTGTCATAGATAACGATTGTGTTATTGATAGAATAACCGAGAATTGTAAGAATTACCGCAACGATATTTGCATTGAACTCAAATCCGAAAAGGATTGAAGCAGCAAGTGCAGCCATAAGGTCGTGGCAAAGTGCGAATATTGAGCATACACCTGCAGACCAGCCGCCGATTTTCTGGAATCGGATAGCGATGTAGATGATGATGAGTACAGCTGCAACAACCATTGCAAGCAGACATTTCAGCAGAAATTCGCGTCCTGAAGCAGGGCTTACGTCGTTTGAATCGAAAAGCGCAAGCTTATTGTCGGGATACTTTGCGTTAAGAGCATTTGTAAGCTCATACTGCTTGTCTGCATTAAGTCCTTCATCTGATGTAAAGGAGAGTGTTATCTGATGACCGTTACCCTCAAGGCTTTCGCCTGTACGGATATTTACAGGAGTTTTTACAATCTCCTCAGTGGCTGATTTTACGCCGTTTGTATCGAGGTCACCCTCGTATGAGTATGTGAGCATTGTACCGCCCTTGAACTCAATAGCAAGGTCAACGCCTCTGATGAGGATGCCTGCAAGGAGAGCAACAACAACGCATATAACGATTGCAAGAATCATTCTTTTCTTTCCGCAGAAATTGTAGATTTTGCAATCAGGAGCAGCTGCAGCTACTGTCTTTTTATTATTCTTACTCACTTGACATCACCTCCATAAAGCTTTCTGTTCTGGAGACCCTTGAACTTGGAAAGTGATGTAACCATGATTCTTGAAGCGAATACGCCGAAGATAAAGTTACATACAACACCTACAAGGAGTGTGAAGCCGAAGGAGTATACAACACCCTCAGTTGTTGCACCGAACATGAAGAATATTGTTTTGTTGAGAATCTTTGAGAAGAAGCTTGTAGGAACTCCGAAAGCACCCATAAGGATAATTGCGATAAGAACGTTTGTGATGTTACCATCAAGGATAGCGGAGAATGCACGCTTGTATGCTACACGGATAGCGGATTCCAGAGACTTTCCTGAACGGATTTCCTCCTTGATACGCTCACCTGTGATGATGTTAGCGTCAACACCCATACCTACAGCAAGGATAATACCTGCAATACCGGGGATTGTAAGAGTTGAACCGGGCATGAATCCGAACCAGCCTGTTACAGCTGCAAGAGTTGCGGCAATCTGTCCGATGATACCAATTACAGCTACAACGCCGGGTACCTTATAGAGTACAATCATATACACTGCGATGAAAGCAAGTGCGATGAATGCGGCAAGGATAATAGCGTCGAGAGCGCCCTCACCCATAGTTGATGAGATTGTCTTGAAGCTTGTTGTCTCCATTTTGAAAGGAAGTGCGCCTGAATTAATCTGGTTTGCAAGCTTCTTGGAAGAATTTTCGTCGAAATTACCTGTAATCTGAGCTTCACCGCCTGTAATAGCGTTGCTTACAGAGGGAGCAGAAATCATGGTGTTATCCATCCAGATAGAAATGGGAGTACCTGTGCCTGCAAGCTCAGCAGTAGCAGCTGCGAAAGCGTCCTTGCCTGTTGAGTTGAGGGTAAGAGTTACCAGCCATTCATAGCTGCCGTTATCATCGGGGAAATAGCCATAATCAGCGTTTGCGATATCGGCACCTGTAAGAACGATTTCACCTGTGGGAGTTACATTTCCCTCCTCGTCGGTGTCGTAGTCGCTTCCGCGGCGGAAAGTAAGCTCAGCCATTTCGCCAAGCTCCTTAACAGCGGCTTCTGCGTCATATTCGCTTTCGCCTGCCTGCCATGGAAAACGCACGATAATACGGTCTGATTTTGGGTCGCTGTAAATTTCATTGTCGTTGATACCGAGTGTGCTGAGACGAGTTTTGATAATCTCAGTAGCAGCGTCAAGCTGGTCGTCGGTAGCGTCATAGCCGTCAGCAGGAGCGAATGTAACGTCAACGCCGCCCTGTATATCAATACCGAGACGGATATCGTCAACGCCCTTTACGACGGTAGTCTTGTTATCGCCGTAGAAGTAATCGAATCCTGTGATTGTGGAGACTGCGAACAACGCAATAAAAGCAACGACAATGAAGAAAGTGGATTTGTGAATCTTTTTCACGTCTTTTGCCTCCTGTTCGGGAAAAATTTCCCTTGATTTTTGTCTGTGACAATTACTATTATTTTACAATATTTCACAGTAAAAGTCAAGTATATACAATACAAATGCGCATATTTTGAAATATTGCACAATTTCAGTACTGTATTTTTGGTTATAACAACATTATAAATTACTTAAAATGCTTCTGGGATATTTTAAGTCTGTTCATGGCGCGGTTAAGTGCCGCTTGTGTTTCGTAATATTCGCGGATACTCTGCTGCTGTCGGAGCATTTCCTGTGCTCGCTCCCTTGCTTCCTCGGCTCGCTTTATGTCGATTTCTTCGGGAAGCTCGCAGGAATCCGCAAGAATTACGGCTCTGTCGGGCAATACTTCTATAAATCCCTCGGATATGGCGGCATATTTCCATTCGCCCTCAACCATATATTTCAGCTCTCCTGTGGGAAGAGATGTTACAAGGGGCTCATGGCCTGCAAGTATTCCCATATGTCCGTCTATGGCGGTTATTACGAGATGCTCGCAGTCGCCCTGAAAAAATATGCGGTTGGAGGTGATTATTTCAAGATAAAATGTCTTTGCCATGATTAAATACCGTTTTCGATTTCCTTAGCCTTGGCAAGAACATCATCAATAGTGCCTGCCATAAGGAATGCGGCTTCGGGATAATTGTCCATATCTCCCTCGATAATTGCCTTGAATCCCTGTATAGTATCTTTAATTGGTACGTATTTGCCCTTAAGACCTGTGAAATTCTCCGCAACGTTGAAGGGCTGTGAAAGGAATTTCTGAATCTTTCTTGCGCGGTATACCGCCAATTTATCCTCCTCGTCAAGCTCCTCCATTCCAAGAATTGCAATAATATCCTGCAATTCCTTGTACTTCTGGAGCAGCTCCTGCGTCCGTCTTGCAACGTAGTAATGCTCCTCGCCAACTACATCTGGTTCAAGTATTCGGGAGTTGGATTCAAGGGGGTCAACAGCGGGATATATTCCCTGTTCAACGATTTTTCTCGAAAGTACCGTTGTTGCGTCAAGATGCGCAAAGGTAATGGCTGGGGCAGGGTCTGTCAGGTCATCGGCTGGCACGTATACCGCCTGTACTGACGTAATAGAGCCGTTTTTCGTTGATGTGATACGTTCCTGCAATTCTCCCACTTCTGTGGCAAGGGTGGGTTGATATCCAACGGCTGAGGGCATACGTCCCAACAAAGCTGATACCTCTGAGCCTGCCTGTACGTATCTGAAAATATTATCAATAAACAGCAGTACGTCCTTGTGTTCGCGGTCGCGGAAGTATTCTGCCATGGTAAGTCCCGTCTGCGCAACACGCATACGTGAGCCCGGAGGCTCATTCATCTGACCGAAAACGAGAGCTGTCTTGTTTATAACTCCCGATTCCTGCATTTCATTCCACAGGTCGTTGCCCTCACGGGAACGCTCGCCAACTCCTGTGAAGATAGAATATCCGCCGTGTTCTGTGGCAATATTGCGGATAAGCTCCTGTATAAGTACGGTTTTTCCTACGCCTGCACCGCCGAAAAGTCCGATTTTACCGCCCTTTGCGTAGGGTGCTATAAGGTCGATTACCTTTATGCCCGTTTCAAGTATCTCAACAACGGGGCTCTGCTCCTGAAATGTCGGGGCTTTGCGGTGTATCTCCCACATTTCAGAGGATTCAACATCGCCCTTTTTGTCGATAGGCTCGCCCAGAACGTTGAACATACGTCCCAGAGTTTTTTCGCCTACGGGTACTTTGATACATGCCCCTGTAGCTGTGACCTCTGTATTCTTGCTAAGTCCTTCGCTGGAGGCAAGCATGATACAGCGGACGGTGCGGTTGCCCATATGCTGTGCAACCTCCATAATACGCTGTTTTCCGTCAACTGTAACGGAAAGAGCGTCCTTTATCATAGGGAGCTTTCCTGAGGGAAACTCCACATCAATAACAGGTCCGATAACCTGTGTTATTCTTCCTTTTTCCATTTATAATGAAAACACCTCTTTTCGTTATTCCTCCTGTACTTTAGCCGCGCCGCCGCATACTTCCGTGATTTCCTGAGTGATTGCCGCTTGTCTTGCGCGGTTGTACATAAGTGAGAGGTCGTGTATCATATCTTTTGCGCTTGTGGTGGCGGCATCCATTGCCGTCATGCGCGAATGCTGTTCACAGCAGAAAGCCTCAACCATTGCGCCGTAAATTATGCCCTTTGCGTACTGGGGAATGAGATAGTCCATAACCTTTTCGGGAGAGGGCACAAATGACGCTTTTGGAAGCTTTTTCATAGTGCCGTCCTCTGCTTTACCGAAATGTCTGCGCTCAAAGGGGAGAAGCTGTACTGTTCGGGTTTCCTGCACGTTTGATGTTACCATATCCGTGTAGAGTACCCACACCTCGTCAAGCTCCTTTTTCTTGAACTTTTCAAGGACTATATCCGCAATTTCTGCGGCGCGGTAAAGGGTGGGATTCTGGGTTGTATAGAGGAATTCTCCGTCAACATATGCCTGCTTTCCCGATTTTATTCTGCGCTGAAAGTGAAGTCTGCCTACCTGCCCCATAACAAAAAGATAGCAATTGCTGAGGTCTGCGGCGGCATCCAGTTTTTCTTCGGTGTATTTCAGGATATTATGGTTGTAGCTTCCGCATAAGCCCTTATCTCCTGTAATGACAATATATCCCTTTTTTCGCTTGTCCTCGGGGATATTTGAACGCCTGTCAAAGTACATCTGCCTCATATGGGGGGTATGCTCCAGAACGCTTTCAATGGTTTCCTGCAATTTGTAGAAATACGGCTCAGTGGAATCAAGGGCTTTTCGCGCCTTTTTAAGCTTCGATGAGGATATGAGATACATTGCATTTGTGATTTTTAAAATCTGCTTTATACTTTCAATCCTCTCGTGGATTTCTCTTATATTCGGCATAAAATCACCTTATTCCTCAAATGCTGTGACTATGCGCTCGATACGCTCCATAAGGTCGTCGGTGAGTACGCGGTTTTCTTCGATTTCTGCAATAATATCCTGTCCGTAGCTGTTGATATAGCTCATAAGCTCGGAGATGTACTCTTTAAGCTCCTTCGGTGTAACGTGCTTGAAAAGTCCGTGCTGGGCGGCATACAAAAGTATTACCTGCTCATAGTGGGGACGGGGATTGTACAAGGGCTGTTTCAGCATTTCCGTCAGCATATGACCGTGGGCAAGAAGCTCCGATGTTGCAGGGTCAAGCTCCGATGAAAACTGGGTGAATATCTCCATTTCCTTGAATTGTGCAAGGTCAATACGGAGATTTCCTGCCGCCTTTTTCATTGCCTTTGTCTGCGCCGCACCGCCTACACGGGATACGGATAATCCATAGTTTACCGCAGGACGCTGTCCCGAATTGAAAAGCTCACTTTCAAGGAAAATTTGTCCGTCGGTGATTGATATTACATTTGTGGGGATATATGCCGAAATATCGCCTGCAAGAGTTTCTATAATCGGCAATGCCGTAAGTGAGCCTCCGCCGTGTTCGTCGTCAAGTCGGCTTGAACGTTCAAGCAGTCTTGAATGGAGATAGAAAACGTCTCCGGGATAAGCCTCACGTCCCGGAGGACGATGCAGCAGCAGAGACATTGCACGATATGCAACGGCATGCTTTGAAAGGTCATCGTATACGATAAGTACGTCTTTGCCCTTTGACATGAAGTATTCCGCAATTGCTGTGGCGGAATAAGGGCAGATATACTGGAAAGGCGCAGGCTCAGAAGCCGATGCTGTTACAACTACGGAATAATCCATTGCGCCGTATTTTTTAAGTGTGTTTACAACCTGTGCAACTGTTGAGGATTTCTGACCGATAGCTGCATAAATGCAGACTACGTCCTGTCCTTTCTGGTTGATTATTGTATCTATGGCAATTGAAGTCTTGCCTGTCTGTCTGTCGCCGATAATCAGCTCACGCTGTCCTCTGCCGATAGGGAACATGGAATCAATGGCAAGTATGCCTGTCTGCAAGGGGACGTTTACGGGCTTGCGCTCGATAACTCCCGGAGCTTCACGCTCAATGGGGAAGTAGTCCTCCGCGTGTATCTGTCCCTGTCCGTCGATTGGTGAGCCCAGAGCGTCTACAACTCTGCCTAAAAGCTCGTCGCTTACGCCGATTCCTGCGCGCTTGCAGGTGCGGACTACTGTTGAGCCCTCGGTAAGTCCGTAGTCATCGCCAAGAAGTACGATTCCCACAGAATTATCCTCGATATTCTGTACAATGCCGCGCACGCCTGTTTCAAATTCCACAAGCTCGCCGTACATAACTCCGCTCATGCCTCGTACTCGTGCGATACCATCGCCGAGACGGATAATAAAGCCTGTTTCGGAAGCGCCTGAACGGACTTCGAAATCCTTAATCTCTGTTTTCAGAACGGATATGATATCCTTGGATTTGAAATCCTTTCCGCTTATTGTTACGCTTTCATTTGCTTTCTGTTTCAGGGATTCACGGATTGAACGGAGACTTGTGCGGTAACTGCGGTCGAATTCCACATCTCCTGCGCTGAGGATAAAGCCGCCGATAATGACGGGGTCGTGTTTGTATTCGATGTCTACGTCTTCTTTGGTGAATTTTTCCTTGATGAAACGGCGAAGCTCTGCCTGCTGATTTTCCGTCAGAGGTGTGACATAGCGGACAACTGCCTTGATGCTTTTCTGCTTTTCAAGGAGTATATCCTGATATGCTTCAAATATTTCGTCCAAATCCTCGATAACTCCCGATTTTGAGGCGTTTGCCATGGGACGTTCAAGGGATTTGGGGAAAATCTGCTTTATGGCGATTCGCTTTTCGTCAAAGGTTATAAGGGGATTTGCCAATGTGTCCTTTACATCGGGACAGGCGGCGAATATGCCCTTTGCGGTTTCAATATCCTCGCGGGGAATATTGAGACGCACCAACTCATTGAGAAATTCCTTGGCTGTATCTTTCATCTGCGGTCAGCCTCCTCTGCGGAAAGGAACTCATCAACAAGCTTACGGTTCTTTTCGTCGTCCAGATTTGCGCCTACAATTTTTGAAGCTGCTTCAACAGCAAGGTCTGCGATTTCGGAATGTGCCTGACGAATTACACGCTTACGCTCATTCTCGATAGTTTCACCTGCGGCGGCTACAATATTTTCCGCTTCCTCGTGGGATTTGCGGATAATTGCCTCACGCTCGTTTTCGGCTTCTTCGTGGGCTGTGCGGAGTATCTTTGCAGCCTCCTCCTTAGCCTCTCCCAGAGAAGTTTCGTACTGTGATTTCAGCTCCTCGGCTTCCTTGCGTGCACGTTCAGCGTCGTCGTAATCCTTTTGTATGGCTTGGGTGCGGTCATCAAGCATTTTGTTGATAGGTTTAAACAGGAATATCCTGAGCAGTACAAAAAGCAGAAGTACATTGAATACTGTCCAGAAAATATTCCAGAATTCAAATTTAAGCATTGGAAATCCTCCGTCTTACTTGCCAAGCATAATGATGATAAGGAGAGCGATAACAAAGCCGTAAATAGCTGTAGCTTCTGCAAGTACGCAGCCAAGAAGCATTGCGCTTCTGATATCCTTTTTAGCTTCGGGCTGACGTGCAATAGCTTCTGTAGCCTTTGCTGTGGCAATACCGATACCAACTCCAGCACCTGCACCTGTGAGAACTGCAATAGCAGCACCAATAGCAACTAATCCCATAATAAATACCTCCAAGATTTAATTCTTTTGATTTGATTTGCGGCGGATTTTCGCCTGAAATTGTTTGAAAATATGGCATATTGTATAACGGACACGGTACACCGTATCCATATAAAACGGCTATTTATGTGTTAATGTATATGCAAAAATCATTCCTCAATAGCCTCAGCCATAAAGAGTGATGTGAGGAATACAAATACATATGCCTGTATTGCGCCGTCGAATATGTCAAAATACAAGCTGAACGGCACGGGGATTCCTCCCGGTATGCATATCTTTATAAGCTCCATAACAACAAATGCGCCTAAAACGTTGCCGAAAAGTCGCATACTCATCGAAAGTGGACGGGTTACAAGCTCCAGCAGATTCATGGGGAGCATTGCCGGCATTGGCTCTAAAAATCCCTTTGCCCATTTTTTTCCGCCCTTTTCCTTGAAGCCTGCAACCTGTATCAGTATGGATGCCATAACTGCAAGGGCTACTGTTACGTTGATGTCCTTTGTGGGCGGTACAAAGCCGAATAAGCCGATTATATTGGAAAATCCTATGTATATCATGAATGTTTCCAGTATTGGCAGATATTTTTTTCCGTGTGGACCGAGAGTATCAAGGAAAAAGTCGTTCATCCACGTTATGCCGATTTCAAGCAGACATTGCTTTCCCTGCGGCACTTTTTTCATGTTGTGCGTCAGGATAATTGAAAGCAGTACTACCACGGCAATGATTATCCACGATACAGCACAGGAATCGGGGACGGGTATGCCGCCGAATATGGGTATTGTAAACGCGGTATGGTTTTCAAGTTCCTCTGCCAGTTTTTCAGAGAGATTTTCCATTACATCACCTTTCTTTCATAAAAAAATAAAACGGAAACAGCCGTTTATCAGCGTTTCCGTTGGTGTTTTTAGCTGTTTGTTGATATATGGGAACCCCTAAAAACCTCCCTCACGGCGAACTTTCTATGTCAAAAATCATTTACGAAATTTCGCTCGTGTTCCGGTTTTTATAGAACCCCTTATAATAATACATCAAAATACTGTAAATGTCAAGATATTTTTTTATTTCAGATGTTAGCTTTTAGACGTTAGCATCAGTAACAGCGGCATTACGAATTATTCACCGTTGTTAATCAGATTTATTGCCTTATCAAGACGTTCAATTGCTCCTGAATTTAGCTTTTCTGACAGCCTTAAACGGTCAAGCTCCCTTTTGAAGCCGTTGAGCTCATTTGCAAGAGTTTTCATGATTTCCTCATGCTTTAAAGCCTTATCCTCCAGTGCGCAGACACGCTTTATAAGGTCGTTTATATTTGCGGCAAGGACTTCATTGGCATTGTTCTGCTTTTCGCCGAATTCCGTAAGCTTATCGCCTGCGTTGAATACGCCTATTTTCTCGTGTCCGCCAAAGGTTCGCATTTTATCTTTTGTAAGCTTCATATCCATATAATTCAGCTCCTTTTCCGCCAATAATTAAGGGTATCTTCTATTGTCTGCTCAACGGTGATTTCAGCTTTCCAGCCTGTATCACCATGTATTTTCGTGATATCGGGTTCAATTACGGGGATATCTGCGGCTCTCATGCGCTTTTCGTCCCGTTCAACCGCTATTTCTGCTATTGACAGACTAAGCGCTGTATCGAGAATATACTGTATACTCACGGCTTTTCCTCTGCCTATATTGTATATCTGTCCGCTTAAGCCCTTTTCTCCAAGTAAGCGATAGCCGCGGACGATATCTCGGACATCGGTGAAATCACGCATAGCTGTGAGATTTCCCACAGATATTACAGGAGATTTTATGCCCTTTTCAATTTCTGCAATCTGTCGGCAGAAATCGGATATTACAAATATACTGTCCTGTTTTGGACCTGAGTGGTTGAAAGCTCGCACCATAACCATATCAAGCTTATAGGCGCGGGCGTATATCTCCGCTGTCATTTCCTGACAAGCCTTTGTTGCAGCGTAGATATTGCCTGGGTGCAGAGGCTCAGTTTCTTTTAAGGGGCAGGAATTCGGGGCAATATAGCCGTATTCCTCTCCTGAGCCGATAACGATAAGCCGCAGTTTTCCGCTGTATTCACGGACTGCCTCAAAGAGATTTATTGAACCGATAACGTTTATCTCCGCTGTAAGCTGTGGTTTTTTCCACGACAGTGCAACTGAGCTTTGTGCGGCAAGGTGAAAGACGATATCAGGCTTTATATCGTTGAGAATTGCGGATATATCGTCTTTTTTCAGTATATCGAGAGTGTGCGCGGCACATTTGCCCTCAATTTTTTCGTTTTCAAGGCAGGTTGCGTGGACTTCATAACCGTTTGCAATAAGCTCAGCTATGAGATATCCGCCTACAAATCCGCCGCCGCCGATTATAAGAGCTTTCATTCTGCCGCCTCCTCTGCAAGATATTCGTAAAGTCTGCGGATTACGTCCTTTTCGTTGAAGTTTTTATATACACGGACAGCCGCATTTTTTCCCAGTTTTTCGCGGAGCGTTTTATCTTCTGCAAGTCTGGTTATTGCCTTTGCAAGAGCCTTCGCATCGGAGGGAGGAACAGTCAGTCCCGTTTCGCCGTCATTGCTTACATATGGTACTCCCGATGGCAGAGATGTATTTATCACAGGCTTTCCGTAAACCATGGCTTCAAGCTGGACTATGCCAAATGCTTCGCTTTTTGCCACTGAGGGCAATACGAATATATCGCAGTCTGCGTATGCCTGTTTCAGCTCGTCGTCGGGGAGGAATCCGAGAAAATGCACCTTATCCGAAAGATTATGGGATTCCGCATAGGCTTTCAGGGAGGCTTCAAGCTCACCGGTGCCTGCAATGAAAAGCTCGCAGTTTTTCACCTTTGCAAAGGCTTTCAGCAGGATATCCACACCTTTATAGTACACAAGCCGTCCTGTGAAAAATATTTTAACGCTGTTTTTATCCGTAAGTTTCTCCGTGAGGACAGGTTTTCTTTCGATTCCAAGGTAATCCTCAACGGTTATACCATAGGGGAGTATGCGGCATTTTTCGCGATATTCAGGGAGAAAATCAGAGCCGTTTATATGCCCCTCAGTTGCGGTGAATATCATATCTGCGCGGTTCAGCAGATATTTCAGCAGCGGCTTATAGAAAAACAGCAGTTTTTTCTGCTTTACGATATCGCTGTGCCATGAAACTGCAACTTTCCCCTTGTATCCCGACAAAAGCAGTGCAAAATCCGCAAGGGGAAAGGGCAGATGTATATGGATAACATCTGCTTTTTTAGCCATTCTGCGAAATTCTCTTATAAAATGCAGGGACAGGGGACAGGAAAAATAAGTTCCCATACTTCCTGAGCGGATAACGGGTACGCCGTTGACTTTTTCCCTTATTGTGCCGCCTTTTCCGTCACGGCATACAAGGGTGCGCACCTGAGCGCCGAATTGTCCCAGTTCTTCGGAATACTGCTTTACAAGAGTTTCAATTCCGCCAATATGCGGAAAATACGCTTTGTTGACTTCCAGTACTTTCAGTTTCTTCATTTCATAAGTTCCTTGTAGACGCTGTAGAGGATTTCTGCGGAGTTATCCCATGTGAGAGTTTTTGCCCGTTCAAGACCTCGGCGGCTTAAATCGGCTCTCAGTGCGGAATCGCTGTAAAGTTTGTGAAGTCCCTCTGCTATGTCCTCCTCGGAGTATGGGTCACAGGAAACAGCGCAATCCCCTGTAACTTCGGGAAGCGAAGCGGCATTTGAGGCAAGTACGGGAACTCCGCATGCCATTGCTTCAAGGGGCGGCATACCGAATCCCTCGTAAATTGAGGGGAAAACAAATGCCAATGCGCCGCACATAAGGGGATTCATATCCTCAGAGGGAATGTACTGTGTGAATATGACTTTGTCTGTCAGCTTCAGGTCTGTAACGCGCTGGAAAATGCTGTCGTAAAGCCAGCCTTTGCCGCCTGCAAGGACAAGCTTTGGAGCGTCCTTTTCGCGCTGACAGAAGATGTTATATGCGTTTATGAGCCTTTCCAGATTCTTTCTCGGCTCGATTGTGCCGAGATACAGGAAGTATTCACCTTCGATTCCAAGACTTTTTTTAACCTCCGGGATACGTTCCGGTGTATCGCAGGGCTTGAATTTTTCTAAGTCAACACCGCAGGGCACAACACGGATTTTCGCTTCGTGCTGCGGAAAATACTTTATTATCTCCGTTTTGGAAAATTCAGAATCGGTTACAATGATATCTGCCCTTTTCATAGAGGGGGCAAGGCCTGTGTCAAGCATTTTCTTTGTACGTCCGCGGACAGTTTCGGGGAATGACTTATACACCATATCATGTACGGTGATTACTGTTTTTCCGTGAACTCCTGGCGGTGCGATGTAGTTGAAAAAATGAGTGATATCCATTTCCTTGCCGAAAAACCATTTGTATGGTATAGGCAGAACAAGGCTTGCGGTGCGGTATGCAAGTCCTGAAAAATGCCCGATATGCGCTCCGATATCCTTGGAGAATGGTGCAAGCTTTTCGAGCTTTATGTGGTCGTCCTTGCGGGAAAAAAAGCTGTAGTAGAAGTTATCCTCGGGGTGAAGTCTTGCCATAGCCATGGTTTGACCTACCTCGCACCAACCGATTCCTGTCATTCCGCCGTTTATAATCGGCACCGCGTCGAATGAAATTTTCATTTGTTTATCACCCTATTTTAATGCGTCAATAATTTGATTTTCCAATTTTGCAATGTATGCGTCGGTATCTTCTCTTGAAAATCCGGTTTTGCTGAAAAATCTGCCTGATTTTACCGTGTTTATAGGCATCGCCCTGAGCCTTTCAAGCTCGTTCATTGCTTCATCGTATGACATGCCGTTTTCAATTGTCATGAGAAGCAGGTTGTACGCCTGAATTTTCATAAGGGCTTGTGATTTATCATAGCCGCCCTTTTCACTTCTTAATATGTCCGGCATCTTATTTCTCCTTTATGGCTTCATGAAATATGAAATTGTATCATATTCAAGCTTTGAAAAATAGCCGTTTGTATCGTGTTTAGCAAATCCCTCAGTGTCGCTGTCAACTTCGTTAAGTGGCATTTTGCTTATTTCAATAAGCGTTTCTTTTGCTTCGGCGGAAGATATGCCATTCTGCATTTTCTTGAAAAGCTCCATAAAAGCGTCAATTTTAGCCAGAACATCTTTTTTGTCATATCCGCCTTTTTCAGTGCCAATAATACCATTTTTCATAGTTTTTCATTCCTTATCTTTAGGTATTTCCTTTTATTTTAACTCTTTTTTCACGAGTTCAAGGTCATTTTTAACCATACGCTCAACAAGCTGTGCAAAGCTGATTTCGCGCTTCCAGCCAAGTTTTTCCTCTGCCTTTGCAGGATTTCCTAATAGAATATCAACCTCGGCAGGACGGAAGAAATTCTTGTTTACCTTTACGACAACCTTTCCGTTTGCCTTGTTTATGCCGATTTCCTCAACTCCTGTGCCCTGCCATTCTACGTCGATTCCTGCGCAGCGGAAAGCAATTTCAGCAAATTCACGGACTGTTCTTGTCTCGTTTGTAGCAATAACGTAATCGTCGGGGGTATCCTGCTGGAGCATGAGCCACATAGCGCGGACATAATCCTTGGAATGTCCCCAATCGCGTTTTGCGTCAAGATTTCCAAGCTCTACGCACTCCTGCAAGCCAAGGCTTATACGGACAGCGGCATCTGTAATTTTTCTTGTAACAAATTCAAGTCCGCGTCTTTCGCTTTCGTGGTTGAAAAGTATACCTGAGCAGGCAAACATATTGTAGCTTTCGCGGTAATTCTTTGTAATCCAGTGACCGTAAAGCTTTGCAACTCCATATGGACTTCTGGGGTAAAAGGGAGTTGTCTCTTTCTGGGGAGTTTCCTGTACAAGACCGAACATTTCAGATGTAGAAGCCTGATAGAAACGGGCTTCGGGCTTCACAATGCGTATAGCCTCCAGCATATTTGTAACGCCTATAGCGTTGATATCTGCTGTACCTATGGGAGTATCCCAGCTTGTAGAAACAAAGGACTGCGCCGCAAGGTTGTAAACCTCGTCAGCCTGTGAAATCTTCATAGCTGTGATAAGGGATATGGGGTCTGTCATATCTGCATAGATAAGAGTGATTTTATCCTTTAAGTGCGCGATATTGCCGTAATCTACTGTAGCCTTTCTGCGCCAGATACCGTATACATTATATCCCTTTTCGAGAAGAAGTTCTGCAAGATAAGAGCCGTCCTGACCTGTGATTCCTGTAATAAGTGCATTTTTCATAGATATGCCTTTCTGTTATAACAAATTATTTTTGCCCTGTTCTTTAAGCTGGGCGATGATTTTCTTAACGTCCTGAGTGCTGTTCTTGGAGCACACAAGGACTGCGTCGTCTGTGTCAACTATGATTATATCTTCAACACCTACAGCGGCAACAAGTCTTTTTCCGCCGCATACTGTTGTATTCTTTATATCTGTAAAGCATACATTGCCCTCGGTGTAGTTGTTATCATTGTCGGTATCGTTGATACGCTCAACGGCAAGCCAGCTGCCAACGTCGTCCCAGCCGAAGCTGCCGGGGATAGTATAGATATTCTCAGCTTTTTCCATGATTCCGAAATCCACGGATTCGCTTGGCATGGCTGTAAACTCTCTTTCAAGGACTTCATTGAAATCGGGAGTGCCGAAAGCCTCGCCTATTTTAACTGCGCCGCTGTATACCTCAGGCATGAACTTTTCAATATTGTTCATAATGGAAGAAATCTTCCAGATAAACATACCGCTGTTCCAGAGATATTTTCCCGAAGCAAGATATTTTTCGGCAGTTTCAAGGTCGGGCTTTTCCACGAAACGCTCAACCTCGTAAGCGTCACCTGCCTCATTGCCGAAATTGATATAGCCATAGCCTGTTTCCGCATATGTGGGAGTTATGCCAACAGTTACGAGATTGTTTCCGCTTTCAGCCACGGAAACTGCCTTTTTCAGCGTGTTGATATATATATCCTCAATTCCGATAAGGTGGTCAGAGGGGAGAACCATCATAACTGCGTCGTCGTATTTTCTGCCGATTACAGCCGCAGAAAAAGCTATACACGGAGCTGTATTTCTCGGAGCAGGCTCGCAGAGTATGTTTTCCTTGGGTATATCGGGAAGCTGTTCCTCTGCAAGATGACGGTACATCTCATTGGTGGATATATATATATCCTCTGCGGCAACCAGTGGAAGAAGTCTTTTCACTGTTTTCTGAATCATTGTTTCGCCGTCTGATGTGAGGGAAAGGAACTGCTTTGGGCGTGATATACGGCTTTTCGGCCAGAATCTTTCGCCCTTGCCGCCTGCCATAATAACTGCTGTTATCTTCATAGTTAATCCTCTTTTTCCTGAGATTGCGTCATCTCATTATGTGTCGTTGTTGTGGTCGCTTTTGTCTGCCAGGATTCCAAGGCTTTCCTGTGCGTTGGATTTCGGCGGAAAAAGCATGGTTTTTATTGTCATGAGAATTATCTGCAAATCAAGTCTGAATGAGTAATTCTCAATGTACATCATATCCATTTTCAGCTTGTCATAGGGGGATGTGTCGTATGCTCCCGTAACCTGCGCGTAGCCTGTAAGACCTGCTTTCACTTTAAGTCTGAAAGTGAATTCGGGCATTTTCTTTTTGTAAAGCTCCGTAAATTCAGGACGCTCGGGGCGCGGTCCAACTACTGACATTTCTCCTTTGAGAATGTTGAAAAGCTGCGGGAGCTCATCCATACGTATTTTGCGCAGGATTTTTCCCACAGGAGTTATACGGGGATCATCATCGGTAGCAAGCTGAAATCCGCCTTTTTTCTCCGCGTCAGTAATCATACTGCGGAATTTGTAGATATAAAATTCCTTTTCGTCAATGGTAAGACGTTTCTGCTTATAAAGAACAGGTCCGCCGTCGTAAAGCTTTACGGCAATTGCAGATATAAGCATTACAGGAGAAAGGAGTGTTATTACAACAAGTGAAAATACGATATCGAAAATACGCTTTAAAAGCCTCTGTTCAAAATCAAGACCGTAGTTTCTGCTGAGAAGCAGTGGGGTATCGAAGAGACGTATATCGTCAGCGCCTCTTATGATAATATCGGAGATTTTAGGGGCGATATACGCACGTATTGAGTTTTCGTAGCAGAATTTCACATAATCGTTGCGAAGTTCCGCTGGTATATCGCATATAATAACTCCTTCGTATCTGAGGATAAGTTCGCGGATTTTTTCTGTATCCTCGTTTATGCTTATGGATTCGCATATCATATACTTATCAACTCTCTGGCTCATTTTGAGCACCAAAGAAGCTGCCTGGTGGCTGCCATAGAGTATTATAAGCTTTCTCGGGGGATAGAGCAGAAAGTATATCTTATCCGTCAAAAGCGTCCACAGGGATATAAAGCCGAAATCCGCAAAGGTGAGTATAAGCATGGGTGAAACTGCAAGAAAATGCCGTCCAATAAGGCTTATTAGAAAATAGGATACAAAATCCACACAGGCAATTGATATAAGCTGTGAATAAAGCATATCCGTCTTTTTCAGATATCCCAGCTTGAAGCCGCCGTATGCCTTGAAAAATACCCATACAAGCATACAGTATATGCCAATTAGCACCCAGTTACCGCGTCGGTAGTAGGGGAGTACTATGGTATCGCTGTAGTAGGTATACCACACGATACCGAAGCCTGCGGTCAGTATCATCACAAGAAAGAACGCAAGCACAAATGAAATCAATCGTTTGAATTTGTCTCTTTTCATAATATATTAAAAAAGTCCTTGGAGCATTACCGCTCCTCTATTTGTTTGCATATACATTCATTATAACAAATGCGGAAAACTATGTCAATAGAATATGAGAATAAATACAAATTTGCTTGTCAAAATACGTCGAAATGCACAAAAATCCCCTTAATCAATGATTAAGGGGATGCGTTAATTATTTTCTTCTTGTGCCGTTTTTTCTGTCAGTGCTTCGTTTGAGGTCGCCGATGCGCTCCTCACTGGACTGCTTGAAGTGTGCAAGCATATCATCAAAAGTCATTTCCGACTGGGGAATTGACTTTTTTGGTTCATATATATTGGGTTTGTTGAATTTGCGTTCCTTTTTGAAAGGTTTTTTCTCGGGATTTGCTGAATCCTCGGCAGTTTCAGCCTTTTTTATTGATAGGCTTACCTTGCCCTGTTCGTTGATTCCTATAACCTTAACCTTTACTTCCTGTCCTTCTGTTAGGTGGTCGCGGATTGCGTTTACAAAGGTATTGGAAATTTCGGAAATATGAACCATACCGGAGCCGCCGCCGTCAATATCGACGAAAGCGCCGTACTGCGCAATTCCCTTTACTTTGCCTGTGTAGATTTTTCCGATTTCAAGCTGCATATGTATTTTTTACTCCTTAAAAATATTATCCTTAAATATTACAGTCTGTCAAAAAAAGCTATAATAAGATAATTTTTAAGGGGACGCTCTCAGCACAGCATATAGCATCACAATCCAAATCAAAGATTTGGTGTGCTGCTTAACTTGCAGAGCGTCCCCTCTTTCAAAACAGTCCGCTGGACTGTTTTGAAATTCACCCCATGCAGAGCGCCTAAAGGCATCGCAGAGCTTTGCTCTGCATGGGACGCTGTCCCACACCCTGCAAGAGACGCTGTCTCTTGACTCTGCTAAAGGGTTTCACCCT
>CALGTV010000086.1 GCA_937902395.1 uncultured Ruminococcus sp. | reverse complement strand
ACCCTCGGCACGCGGTTTTGGAGACCGCTGCTCTACCAACTGAGCTATACCCCTAAATCTTAGGCGATGTCCTTGACAACAATATTATTATATCAGAAATATAAAGAGTTGTCAATAGAAAAATATATATTTTTTTATTTTAATCAAATATATGTGTTGTATGTAATTATTAATAAACTAATTATTGACTTTTATATTGAAATATGATAAAATTTATTCATGAAACTCAAGGAGGAATAAAATGAGGATACTGATAACAAATGATGACGGAATTAACTCTAACGGTATAATCCGACTTGCAAAAGCTGCAAAACAATTTGGCGAAGTATGGGTGGTGGCTCCTGAAAGCCAAAGAAGTGCTGCTTCTCACAGTATAACGCTGCACAGTCATATTGATATTTATCCGTATGAATTTGCTGTTAAAGATGTTCATGCATTTTTATGTAGCGGAACTCCTGCGGATTGTGTTCGTGTTGGGAGTCTTAACGTCATGCCTCAGAAGCCGGATGTAGTACTTTCTGGGATTAACAATGGCTATAATACAGCAACAGATATACAATATTCCGCTACAGCTGGCGCAGCATTTGAAGCAGCATTTCAAGGATATCACGCAATTTCCTTTTCAGAACAGGCTGATAAATTAAATGAGGTCTCCGATTATTATCTGCATGATATCCTCGTAGAACTTATGGATCAAAAGCTTGAATATGGGCACATTTTAAATGTGAATTTTCCTGGTTGTCCTTTGTCAGAATGTAAAGGTATACTAAAAAATCGTAAAGTATCAAGAGGCATGTTTTTCCGAGATACATATAATGAGCTTGAAAAGCTTCAAAATGGAGGTGTGCGCTATATGGTTCATGGGGAATATAATGAGGATGCTGAGCCTGACACAGATTTCAGAGCTGTTGTTGATAAGTACATTTCGATTGGCATTGTAAATAATATAGGTATATGCTTATAAATTATATATATAGTTTGGATTAAATTTGGATAAAACGGATATTTTTGCTTTGTATAAATTTTCATATATTGACATTTTTCGGCATATATATTATAATTTATTTGTATTTGATATTTATATGGAGGTTTATTATGAAAAAGAAACTTATTACAGCGGCAATTCTTCTTGGTGTTCCCTTTGCAATGGCAGGCTGTGGCAGAGAGACAATCAATCTTAACGATTACATCACAATTAAGGTTGACGGTTACGATACTATAGGTACCGCTTATTTTTCCTTTGATTCAGAAAAGTTGATTGAGGACAATAAGGAGGCATTTGGGCTTGATGAAGAATCTGGATTTGCTCTTCTTGATGTTATTGATAAAGTTGAAAGCAATCTTGACGGCGAACTTGATAAAACAAATAATCTCTCCAACGGTGATAAAGTAACTTTTAAATGGGATGAAAGCGGCAAGGAAACTCTTGAAGAAAAGTATAAAATACGTCTCAAATATTCCGATAAAACAATGGATGTAGAAGGGCTTGAAGAAGCTAAGGAATTTAATCCTTTTGATCATATTTCCGTATCTTTCAGTGGAATTGCTCCTAATGGAGAAGCAAATATAACTGTTGAGGATTCAATGCCTGTAAGCAATCTTGAGGTTGAAGCTGACAAGAAAAATGGTCTGTGTGTTGGTGATAAAATAAAGATAACTATTGGTGATAACGCTGAAGATGCAAAGGATTACTGCTTTGCAAGAGGCTATATTCCTACTGAAACTGAAATGGAAGTCACTGTAAATGGTCTTTCAAGCTATGTACAGAAACTTGATGAAATCCCAACAGATGCCTTTGATAAGATGAATCAGCACGCACAGGATTCGTTTAAAGCTCATGTTGCAGAAAAATGGTCTGATGCAGAGGGGTTAAAGCATATTGAGCTTATCGGAAACTACCTTCTCACTCCTAAGGATGCTTCAGTTTATGCTGAAACAAACAACACGCTTTATTTTGTGTACAAGATAACAGCTAAGGATCTTCGTAAGAATGACAAAAAAGCCGAGTTTGATTATTACTACTATTCATACTATAATGATATAATTCTTCTTGAGGACGGTACTTGCTCATTTGACCTCGGTACACTTGTAAAGCCTGATGGCTATATGTCTTGGGGCGAGATTTACGGAGAGGCATTTGAAATTAAGTCTCATGATGATAAGGATTATTGGTATCAGGGATATATGGATCTTGATTCTCTTTTTAACAAGCATGTTACAGCTAAAATTGATAGATATGCTTATGAATCAACAGTTAAAGAATAAAATAAAAAACTGGATTTGCCGTAATGGTTAATCCAGTTTTTTATCGACATTTTTTGCTGAATTTTCATAAAAATCTTGACAACTTAGGGATAAAAATGGTATAATAAAAAGGTAAGCTGTTTTAATATAGCATTACTATACAATAAACTATTTAAATGGTTTGCAGAAAGGAAAAAGATAACTTATGGCAAAAATTGATGAAACTGTCATGAGAGAAACCAGATATATCGCAGCGGTAACAATAATACTCAGCTTTATAATGGAATCTGTATTTCTTATAATAGGACTATGGAATTACAGGGTACTGTTGGGAAATATTCTCGGTGGAACAATTGCTGTTGTTAATTTTCTCCTTATGGGTATTACTGTACAGAAAGCAGTTCAGAAGGATGAAAAGGATGCCGCCACGCTGATGAAGCTGTCGCAGACGTTACGTAATATGATGCTTCTAATTGCGGCAGTTCTTGCAATTGTATTGCCATTTATAAATCCTGTGGCAGCGATAATTCCCTTGTTTTTCCCTCGTATAGCTATCGCGCTGATACCTTTGCGTGACAGAAAAATCAACAACGGAAAGGAGAATAGCAATGGATAATGATAAACAGCGTTTCAAGCTGCTTGATATGGCGTATATAGCAATGATGATTCTGCCAATTGTATTCGGAATTATCCTGAAAATACTCACAACGCCGCTTAGTGATGGTATTGCTATATCGGGAGCAAAAATCTTTTTTACGATAAAAATGCCTATACAAGATTTACCTATAACGGAATCGCAGGTACATTCCTGGCTTGTAATGATAGCTATAACAGGACTTTGCTTATTTCTCACTCACGGAATAAAGGAAAAAGCCGATACAAAGCGTCAGCACATAGCAGAGTGGATAGTTGAAAATTCACAGAAGCTTGTAAACAGTAATATGGGTGAGTATTTCAGCGGATTTGCTCCATTTATAGCAACAATCCTCGGACTTTCAGCGTTTTCAAGCTTACTTGCCCTGTTCGGACTTTACGCTCCTACATCAGATGTAAATGTAACAGCAGGCTGGGCAATACTCGTATTCTTCCTTATAACATATTATAAGATGAAATGCGGACCTGTTGTGTATGCCAAAAGCTTTGCAGACCCTGTTCTGCTTGCGCCACTTAATATTATCAGTGAAGTTGCAACTCCAATATCTATGGCCTTTCGTCATTACGGAAATGTGCTTTCAGGTTCGGTAATTTCGGTGCTTCTTGCTACAGGATTGCAGGGACTGTCATCAATTGTATTCGGGAAACTTCCAGGATTTTTCGGAGATTTCCCATTCTTACAGATAGGTATTCCTGCAGTGCTTTCAGTATATTTTGATGTATTCAGCGGTTTGCTTCAAGCGTATATTTTTGCTATGCTGACAATGCTTTATGTAGCAGGCGGTTTTCCTGCTGATGAGTATTTCAGACGCAAAGCAATAAATAATAAATAAAAAACGGAGGAAATTAAAATGTTAGAACTGGCTATTGGTATTATTCTTGGAAGCTGTGCTCTTGGCGCAGGTATTGCAATGATCGCAGGTATCGGTCCTGGTATCGGTGAAGGTAATGCAGTTGCTAAAGCTTGTGAAGCTATCGGCAGACAGCCCGAATGTAAGGGTAATGTAACAACAACAATGCTTATGGGTTGTGCTGTTGCTGAAACAACAGGTCTTTATGCACTTGTTATTGCAATTCTGCTTATTTTCGTAGCACCCGGCAGACTTGTTGATATTCTTATGGAAACTATTAAGTAATTAGATTTGAGGTTGATTCAATGCAGTCATTAGATGTAATTTCTGTCAATTTCTGGCAGATTGTAATATCCCTCGCCAACCTCACAATTCTGTTTCTCATACTGAAAAAGTTTCTGTTTAAGCCTGTACAGAATGTACTGGAGCAAAGACAGCAAACCCTTGACAGCAAATATGAGGCAGCGGACAAGCTTGCAGCTGATGCTGAAGAAAACAAGAAGGCATGGGAAGAAAAGCTCCGCAATGCAGAAGAAAAAGCTGATGAAATCATCAGAGAAGCTTCAGAGGATGCTAAGAACCATAGCGACAGAATTGTTGCCGATGCAAGAAATCACGCAGACAGCATTCTCCGACAGGCACAGAATGCAGCAGAGCTTGAACGACGCAGTGCTGAGGAAGACATTAAGAGAGAAATCGTTGATGTTTCTGCTGTGCTTACAGAAAAGATTCTCGGCAGAGAAATCAATATGCAGGATCATCGTGCAATGATTGATTCATTTATTGCGGAAATAGGTGACGGCGATGACGGAAATAAGTAGAGAATACGCTGAGGCACTGTATGCTATAGCTTGCGAGGAAGATTCTAAAAAGGATTATATTTCCGCATTGGAGCTTATTTCCACAGTATTTGGTGAAAATCCCGAATATACAGAATTTCTTGTTTGTCCTGGAATTCCACTTTCAGAAAGACTGAAAGCTGTGGAAGATGCATTTACAGACAGAGTACCTCAATATATTGTTATGTTCTTGCTTTTACTATGTGAAAAGGGAAGAATACAACTTTTCAATCAGTGTTTTGCTGAATACAGAAAGCTTGTAGATGCCTCAGAAAATGTTGCAATAGCAAGAATAACAAGTGCCGTAGAGCTTACACAGGCTGAAAAAGACGGCATAAAAGCAAAGCTTGAAAAAGTAATGAAAAAAACTATTATTACAGAATGTATTGTAGATCCCGCTGTTATGGGCGGTGTAATAATCGAGACTGAAGGCAGGGTAATCGACGGAAGCTTACGAAGATCTCTGCATGAAGTAAAGGAAGTGATTGGCAGATGAATGGAAAACCTGAGGAAATAAGCGGAATTATTAAAGCTCAGATTAAACATTATAAATCACGTATTGAAATGCGTGAAACAGGTACGGTTATCCTTGTAGGCGATGGTATTGCAAGAGTTTACGGTATCAGAGAATGTATGGCAAGTGAACTTTTGGAATTTGAGGACGGAAGCTACGGTATGGCTCAGAACCTTGAAGATGAAACAGTATCCGTTGCGCTCTTGTCAGACAAAAATAATATTAAAGAGGGTACAACTGTACGCAGAACAGGAAATGTAGTTTCTGTCCCCGTAGGTGAAGGCTTTCTCGGCAGAGTAGTAAATGCTCTGGGTGAACCTATAGACGGTAAAGGTCCAATTCCTGCAAGCAGTACACGTCCTGTTGAAAGTGATGCTCCCGGCATTATTGAAAGAAAGAGCGTTGATGTTCCCTTACAGACAGGTATCAAAGCCATTGACAGTATGATTCCGATTGGCAGAGGTCAACGTGAGCTTATCATCGGTGACCGCCAGACGGGTAAGACTGAAATTGCTATTGATACTATCATAAATCAGCGTAATACAGACGTTATCTGTATATATGTAGCTATCGGACAAAAAAGCACATCTGTAGTACAGCTTGCAAATGAGCTTGAAAGAGCTGGAGCTATGGAGTATACAACAATTGTATCCGCATCTGCTTCAGAGTCTGCTCCATTGCAGTATATCGCCCCTTATTCAGGATGTGCAATGGCTGAATATTTCAGAGAGCAGGGGAAAGATGTTCTTATCATATACGATGACCTTTCAAAGCATGCTGTAGCATATCGTGCTCTTTCGCTGCTTATCCGCAGACCTCCGGGACGTGAAGCGTATCCCGGCGATGTGTTCTATCTCCATTCAAGACTTCTTGAACGTGCGGCAAATGTTGCTCCGGAATATGGCGGAGGCTCTATTACAGCTCTGCCGATTATTGAGACTCAGGCAGGTGATGTTTCAGCCTATATCCCCACAAATGTAATTTCCATTACAGACGGTCAGATATTCCTTGAAACTGAACTTTTCCACGCAGGAGTCATGCCCGCTATAAATCCGGGTATCTCAGTAAGCCGAGTTGGTGGTTCAGCACAGCTTAAAGGTATGAAAAAGGTTGCTGGTGAATTGAAGCTGTTGTATTCACAGTATCGTGAACTTCAATCATTCTCACAGTTCGGAAGCGATCTTGATTCAGATACAAAGGCTCGACTTGCTCTTGGTGAAAGAATTGTTGAAGTGCTCAAACAGAGCAGAAATTCTCCCGTAAGAGTGGGATGTCAGGTTGCTATCGTATATGCTGTTACAAAGGGATACCTTAACGATACACCTGTAAACAAGGTAAAGGACTACGAACAGAAGCTCTATGACAAACTCGAAGCTGAGTATAACGGATTCCTTGAACGAATTGAACAGGGATACTTTGAAAAAGAAGATATTGAAGAACTTAAAAAGGCATTGAGCGAAATGAAGAGGTGAGTTAATGGGCGTCGATACAAAAAAATTGCGAAATCGCATAAAAAGCGTCGATTCCACCCTTCATCTCACAACAGCAATGGGACTTGTTGCTTCATCTAAGATTCGCAAGGCTATGGACGCTATGCTGAAAAGTCGTGAATACGCTGAATCTATCGGACAGGTTGTAAAAAATCTGGCAGGTTGTAAGGAATGTGAAAAAAGTCCATATATGGTACAGCGAAGTGAAGGCAAGACATGTATAATTGTTATTGCTGGTGACAGAGGACTTGCAGGCGGCTATAATTCCAATGTTTTTCGACTTGCAAGACAGTATCCTGATGCAGAATTTATTGCAATAGGAAAACGTGCCTGCGATATATACGGTGGTCAGTTCAGCGCTGAATATTTCAGTTTTGAACAAGCTTCAGCTCTTTCAAAAGAGCTTTGTACGCGATTTGCCGAGGGAGGCATAGATCGTGTAGGAATTATCAGCACGGAATATATATCTATGATGGCGCAGGAAAGTCGTATAAGTTGGCTTCTACCTCTGTCAAGAACAGAGGAGAAAGCTGATTTGACAGGAATTATCTTTGAGCCAGACGAGCTTTCTGTTCTTAATACAGCTGTTCCGCTTTATGTAGCAGGTATGATTGTTGCAAACGTCCGCGAAAGCTTTGCAAGCGAAGTAGCCGCAAGACGATGTGCAATGGACTCTGCTGGAAAGAATGCCAAGCAGATGATAGATGACTTGCAGCTTCAGTATAACCGTGCAAGACAGAGTGCTATCACTCAGGAAATTACAGAAATCGTTGCGGGAAGCGGTATGTAATGCCGATATCTCCCAGTATAAATGCTCCACCGAAAAAATTCGGAAGCAATAAAGGTGGTATACAAATTATGTCAGAAAATACAAAGGGTGTTGTTTCACAGGTAATGGGTCCTGTAGTAGACGTTCGTTTTGAAGAAGGCTGCTTGCCTGCTATATTCAATGCTTTGACTATTCCAAAGGGTGATAAAATCCTCACAGTTGAGGTGGCACAGCATATCGGAGACAACACAGCAAGATGTATCGCAATGTCCTCTACAGATGGACTTAAAAGAGGTGTACCCGTAACAGATACAGGTGCTCCTATCAGCGTTCCAGTAGGCAGAGACACGCTTGGGCGTATATTCAATGTACTTGGTGATACCGTTGATAATGGTGAAGCTCCGCAGACTGAGGAAAAGTGGAATATCCACAGAAGTGCTCCTGATTATGACGAACTTTCCACATCAACAGAAATTCTTGAAACAGGAATCAAGGTAATTGATCTTATCTGCCCCTACTCAAAAGGTGGTAAAATCGGTCTTTTTGGTGGTGCAGGAGTTGGTAAGACTGTTCTTATTATGGAGCTTATCAATAATGTAGCTAAACAGCATGGCGGACTTTCTGTATTTACAGGTGTCGGTGAGCGTACTCGTGAAGGAAATGATCTTTACAATGAAATGAAAGAATCGGGAGTATTAACTAATACTACTCTTGTATATGGTCAGATGAATGAGCCGCCCGGAGCAAGAATGAGAGTTGCTCTTTCAGGACTTACAATGGCTGAATATTTCCGTGACAAAGAAGGACAGGACGTTCTCCTCTTTATTGATAATATTTTCAGATTTACACAGGCAGGTTCAGAGGTTTCGGCGCTTCTGGGACGTATGCCCTCAGCTGTAGGATATCAGCCTACACTTGCAAATGAAATGGGTGCTTTGCAGGAGCGTATTACATCAACGAAAAAAGGTTCTATTACGTCAATTCAAGCGGTGTATGTACCTGCTGATGACCTTACAGACCCAGCACCTGCTACAACATTTGCACATCTTGACGCTACTACAGTACTTTCAAGAGACATTGCTTCACAGGGTATCTATCCAGCTGTTGATCCTCTTGAATCCACAAGTCGTATTCTTTCAGCTGAAATACTTGGCGATGAGCACTACAGCGTTGCTCGTGAAGTACAGCGTATACTCCAGCGTTATCAGGAACTTATGGATATCATTGCGATTATGGGCATGGACGAGCTTTCAGATGAGGATAAGCTTCTTGTACAGCGTGCAAGAAAGATTCAGAGATTCCTTTCTCAGCCGTTTTTTGTCTCTGAAAAGTTCACGGGTATAGAGGGTACTTACGTTCCACTTTCCGAAACTATCAGAGGGTTTAAGGAGATTATTGAGGGCAAGCATGATGATCTTCCTGAATCTGCGTTCCTCTTTGTAGGAACAATTGATGAAGCTGTTGAAAAGGCTAAGGGAATAGAAGTATGAACACATTCGGACTGACAATTTCATCTCCTGACGGAAATATTTTTCAAGGAGAGGCGGTAAAGCTCTCTGTCAGAGGAATTGAGGGCGAACTTGCTGTTATGGCAGGGCATATCCCATTCATAACAGCGGTAAAGGATTGCGATTGCAGAATAGAACTGTCTGACGGCACTGAAAAATCCGGGCATACTACGGGCGGACTCCTGAATGTCGCAAATGACAGTGTAATTCTACTGTCAGATTGTTTTAACTGGTAAACTGATGAACAAAATTGGTATCAGTAATCGATGATAAAAAGCCTCACTAAAGGAAAGAATATTTTCCTTTGGTGAGGTTTTTCGTATAGATATTATAATCTCTAAAAAGTCAGCAGAGAAAATATAGTAAAGGCTGACTATAATGGCATATTGATGCATGATGAAAATATCAAACGACGAAATCTGGCATTAAAATTTTCAGTTTTTTCTATTGTCGTTTCAAGAGTGATTAATGATTAAAAAACTCCACAATCTGAGAAAAATCTCAAATTGTGGAGTTTTTGGTCGAGGTGACAGGATTTGAACCTGCGGCCCCTACGTCCCGAACGTAGTACTCTACCAAACTGAGCCACACCTCGAAAAAAATAATTAAAATCACATATAATATTATACTACAAAAAAGAGAAAAAGTCAATAGAGTATCAATAATTTTAATATTTAAATTTATACACTCTGAACAATACCGCACCTTAAATGTGTGGTATTGTCCATAGAATATGTGCATAAAATGCGGGGAAGAAATTATTTTATGATAACACCCCAGTTGTTTTTGCTTACCTTGCTGTATATTGCAAGAATTGCTTTTTTACGCTGACCTTTGTATAGGAAAAGTGATGCAACAGCTGCAACAAGAGAAAGAACTACAGCAAGAACAATTCCGATACCACCACCTACAGCAGCAATCATAGCAACCCAGATAACAGCAATAAGTACTATAAGGATAGGCAGATAAAACTTTGCATATCCACGATTTGTAATTTTTAGATACTGCATTACATCCTTGCGAGAAAGGCTTGCATAATGACGAATAAGAATTTTATCTGTTCTTGCCCAATTGCAGAAATCCTTTAAAGAATCAAATCCGATGCTGAAATCCTGACCTGATTCAGTAACTCTGTACCACACAGTGCAGCCGCCATTTCCTTTAGGAACGCAATCAAGAACATGTATCATAGTTCCTGATTTGGCCTGACCGCTTATATTTTTAGTGACGATAAATTTACCGTCAATAGCTTCATCGAAGCTGAAAAGATATTGTGCCATAAATTTCTTCCTTCCCACTCATATTCTTGAGTTGTTATGTACTATAGCTAACTCATTAGCCTACCCATTTATTTTGAATGATTTTGTTAGCAGAAACAGCTATTTTCTGCGGACATTAAAATTAGCTCTTGCAATTTTTTTCTTTTGCTTTGCTTGTTTGAGCAATTCATCCATGGAGATATTTTGAGCAGCAGGTGCATTGACCTGTTCTACAGAATTACCGCTGCTTGCATCAAGATCGCTTGTTTTTTCATCCTGATGCATTTCAGCAAAATAAACTACATCGTTATTTCTCGCTGAACTTCCGGAGTTATCAAGAAAAGGATTGTTTTCATCTACATTGAATTTAGAAGCAAAGTCTGCATCATTAGTAATCATTGTAGGTTTATTATTATAATCTGAGGAAATTTCTCCGGGAGCAGAATTCTTTATAAATCCCATTTTTTCAAGCTCATTAGCATCAGGAACAGATGAATTGGTTTCGTCATCGTCGCCAAATCCGCTGAATAGACCTGAAATAGACTGACTTGGAATAGAATTTGCAGGTGCAGGTGGCTTCGGCATTGAATCATCAAAACCGCCAAAATAGTTAGCAGGGGATTGGGACGTAGATTTATAATCAGGAGGAGTTAGATCCGGTAAACTGCTGTCAGCTGAAACAAATCCTGAGTATTCTGAATTATTATTTGATGTAGACTGATTTGTTTGTTTCTGCGCATATTCCCCATTTATATCCAGTTCTATATCAGCACCTTCTGTGAGTTTAGTTATAACCACATGGTCAGAAGGGGAGATATAGACATTACACTTTTCATTGCTTGGATGCAGAGACTGAACCAGCAAGAGTTCACTTGGATTTGGAGTAACGACACTGAAATCTGTAAGTGAAAGAGTTATCATCTGTAATGCACGGGATATACCTGCATTATTCATAGCAACAACAGCCATATATTCAGCAGGAATAACGCCAACAGCATCATTAATCATATATATACTCGACATACCAGAGATTATGTCGTGATCCTTTGTTAAAATTGCGCAAATCTGGGCATTGGCGGAAAATGCTATTTTAGGTTCTCTGCGGAGAAGCTGCTCAGCAGATTCTCTGACCATACTGTAAAAGACATTAAGAGCCATAAATTTTCACCGATTTACCTTTCATTTTTTCGGTTTAGGCTTTCTTGCGAGAAGCCTTCTTTTATTTTCCTCAATTTTATTTTTTATAGTTTCGGAGTTGGCTTTTAGAAGTTCCATATCATAAACGCAGGAGAGGGAAATATCGTCCTGTGTTCCATAATTAGTACGTTTCTGGATATTTTTATTTACGGTATCAACAAATGCATCTGATTCTGAAAGCTGATCTGCAATAATAGTGTGATAATTAAAAAATTCAAGGTCACTGCCGAAGGATGTGTAAAGACCGTCTGTTGAAACAAAAACAGCACCGATTTTCTTATTGTCAATGTAATAGCTGTTGAACATTGAAAGTGCATTGGAATTACACATAGAAGCGGTAATGTTAGCAGGATTTGATTCCTCGTAATCGATCAGCATAGAAGTAAAACCGTCCTCAAAAACAGCAATAAGACTTCCGTCGCCAATTTGAAAACCGAATGTAAAATCCTTGCTCATAACAGCGGCAACAAGAGTAGTGCCATAAAAAGATTCCACAGGTATTTCCTGAAATTCCTCAGGAGTAAACTGACTTTTTTCAAATTCTGTTATGGGATGAGCATTAAAATGCTCATTTATTTTGCTATTCCATTCCGAAATAATCTGTTTTTCAATGTTTTTCAGTATTCTTTTGTGATTCTGAGGAAACTGCTTATTGAATTCTTCAGGGTCAGCGTAGAATCTTTTAATAACTGTCAGAGTACTTTCCACAGCAAGCTGAGAGCCGATATTACTTCTGAAATGTTTTTTACTTCCATGACCGTCTGCAACGACAGCAACTGAAAAGTCTTCTGCAGCGAAGTGGGATGAACTGTCCTGACATACAGTATTCTTTACAACATGGCTTGCGCCTGTTACGGAATAGCTGAAACCTTTATACATAGCTTGAACTCCCTTCGGGATTTATATTTTTACCAGCCTGTATCGAAAGAAATATCGTCTGATTCTTCCTGAGAAACAAGCTCTTGAATCTGCTGACCAAGAAGTTTCTGTTTTGAAGCAAAAACGTCGTCAGCATTAAGCTCCTTATTGCTTTCATCAGAAAGCGTCATACTCTTACTGCCAATCTGAGAAGCAGTAACAGCAACAATTTTAATCATCTGTGCAAGCTGACTTCCTGTATAAGCGTGAACAACAGTATCCTTGGAACCTGTAAATTCAGCAAGCATATCGTCGTTAGCTTCATTACCGATACCGAGAGCAGCTTTAAGACCAAATTTGTACCAGCTGTTAGAGTAAAGCTCAGCAAGACCCTTTTTGTAGTCATCAGAGGGGTAACCGTCTGTCATAAGGAATATAACAGGAGCAAATGAAAGAGAAGGGGAGCTGAGGAAGCTGTTTCTTGACATTCTTGCAGAAAGCTCCTCAAAAGCAGCACCCATACTTGTAACACCGGAAGCATTCAGTCTGCTCCATTCGAATTCCTCAATAGAGATAGGAGCTGAGTACATCCACTTGATATCTGTTGAGAAAGTGAGAACTGCAACCTTAACATCAGTATCAGCTTCGCCAACCTTACGTATTTCAGGAATAAGCTCTTCCATAACAGTGTTAAGCTCACCGATTTTCTTACCTCTCATACTTGCAGAGGTATCAATAACAAAGAATATTACGAGACTTTTTTTGGAAACACTTGTTGCACCAAGAGGATCATCATCGTCGAAATCAAAGAGATTATCTGGAGTGGTGTTTTCTAAATTCATATTTTCACTCATGAAAAGAACATCCTTTCAAACTATATTTTAGCTTTTACATCACCGAAGTCGATTTCAAGACCTTTCCAGATCGGGAAACCGCTTCCGGGAGCTATATCGTAGAATTGACCGTCTGGCATTTTAACATTCCATTTTTGTGTAGAAAGGTTTTTAATGCCAAGAATTCCTGGACGAAGCTTATTTTCAACAAGTTCGCCTGCAACGCTGAGAAAATCGTCACAATCGGGGTAGATATCACACTCATAGAATTGTCTGCCGAGATAAAGCGGAACACGGAAATCACTATTTGAGAATTCCATAGTAGAGAAGGTCATGCCGCATTTCGGACACTTATATGTAACGCCGTCGGGCTTTTCAAACATAGAAGTAAAGTTTGTTCTGCCGCAGCCGCACATAATTATTTCTGAACGGAGACGTAAGAAAAGATTCTGCCACTCATTTTCAATAATTCTTTTGTTCGGGTCGTTTACACCTTCAGTAAAGGAACGAACAAAAGCTTCTTTGATATACTCAGGATAAAGTCTCCAGAATTTTATAACGTTATCATGAATACCTCTTACAGGGCGATTTGAAGCATCATTTGGGTCATAGACAAACAGTGCATCCTGACCATAATGTTTGAGCTCAGAGGATTCAGTAAGGCAGATATCCTTAACGACTTTTTCGCCTTCCATAGGGTCACCGCGGAAAAGAAGCTTAAAGAGTACCACAGCAAGAGAGTATTTATCGGTTTGTACATCAGGCTTAGCAATACCGCGAACAATTTCGGGAGCCATGTAACCGGGCTTACCGCCGATACCGAAGTTACTGCCTTCAGGAGCTATATTATCACAGTCACAGACAAGAACAGCACCTGTTTCCACATTGATAAAGAAACCGCCGTCGTTAAGATCCTGATAACTCTTACCCGAACGATGAAGCTGACGGAAAGAGTTTACAATATTTATAACAGCCGTAACCATAGCGTAAAGACTTTTAAAGCGAACAGGCTGTTTAGCAGCTTTACCCGTAAGTGGATCGATAATAAGCTTGTATGTATTGAGAATATCAACAAAGGAATCAAAGCTTTCGGGTTTCAGATCCATTATATAACCGAATCCACCGTCCGGAGTTTCCTTTGTGAGATATTTAGGCCACAAAAATCGATTGCTTGGAGCACCATCCACGATATTATTACGAAGATTTTCGCGGAAGTCCTTTGGCCTTTTAATTTTATCAACATCGTACCATTTCAAAGCCCATTCCATACCATTAAATTCAACGAGGTAAACACTTCCCTGACCACCGCTGCCGATTTTCTTGAGAACTTTAGCCTTACCGCCGAATTCCATATCAATGAGCTGTCCAAATTTAAGATCGATCATCTGTAATTACTCCTCTCTTTAGGAAATAACGCTGTTGTAGATATCCATACCAATAGGTATTGTCTTACAATTTATATTGTGACTGAGGCAGTATTTATGCGCATACGAATTTTCATAGCACTTAACAGTAACCTCGGGGCAGTACAGGAAAGCATTTTCGTCAATGAATTTGATGCTGTCCGGCATATAAATCATTGCGAGCTTTGTACACCCTGAAAAAGCCTGTACACCGATACTTGTAACAGTTGAGGGAAGATCAACCATAGATAAAGATTCACAGCAAAGGAAAGTATTTTCCTCAATTTCAAGTACACCATGAGGGATTTTTATAGATTCAAGCTCTGAGCACTGACTGAAAGCTCCCTGACGAATAACGCGAAGAGAATCAGGCAACTCTATACTGCGTAGATGTTTACATCCTGAAAAAGCGTATTCTTCAATGGCTACAAGAGTTGTAGGAAGCTTAATACTTCTCATTACAGTAAATTTATCAAAAGCAAAACCCTCGATTTTGGTATAATTTTTATTGAGGGAAACATGCTTGGAAAGTTTGTACAACATAGCGTCAAAAGGACGGAATACCATAGCGTCTATATTGAGAGTACGAGGTTTTTCCTGCGTTTTTTCTTCCTGCTGAGCATATTCAGCAGGAGCAGAAGCTTCATCGGAATAATCCATAGGTTTGAATTCCCATTTGAGAATATATGTGAGGCAGGCAAGAACAAATTCAGCAGCAGCCTCAGAAATGAAGCACTCATTGAGGAGAAAGCTTCTTGCACGCATAATAGCGATATTCCTGTCTGTTTCGACAAGCATATTCTGAAGAACGCCTGCTCTGAGAGTATAGATAAGCAAACGGCATTCAGCCCTGTAATCAGCAAGATAATCCATTAAAAATGCTTCAAGAAGCCTTGAATTTACTTGTCTTGTACTGAAATTTTCGATAATAAGCGTATAAAGAATACGCTGGATTTCGATAGTATTATCGAATCCGTCAACATTCTGTGTTACAGGAGCACCGCAGCTGCTGCATGACAGAGAATTTTCACTAATTTCGGAAAAGCAGATTTCGCACTGCATAATCATTCTCCTCTTGATTCTTCGGAATTATTAGTAGCTGTTGTTTCGCTAAGCGTTTTATTGATACTCTCAATAAGCTCCTTGATTTCAGCAACAGACTGAGTAATTAATCCTGAACTTCTTGTTGTTGTATCTATATTTTCGTCAAGAGCATTAAATGCTTTGAGAGTTGTTTCAAGAATAACAATCATCTGATTAATACCCTCCGCATTGAGAGCATCATTATTCTGGCAAAAAGTAATTATATTAGTAAGCAGGTCATTTACAACTCGTGAACGTTCACTTGTCTTGTTTGTTGATTCAGAAATTGCAGCAAGATTTGTTTTTATGCTGTTCATTCGTGAATACAATTCTTTTGACAGAGTAAGGCAGATTTCCTTGTTTTCAGCGAATTTTTCCTGATTTGATATAAGCTGGTTATGCTTTTCTGTCAGTTCGGATTTAGCATGAACAACGCAGTTGTTTGGAGTATTAAGACCACGACAGATTGCTGTAGCCATATCATGACAGGAGTTATATCCGCAGGCACGACAATCGTAACATTTTTCAGCGTCAGTGTTTTTTCCCATAAGCTTATATATAACATCAAGCTGTTTTTCTGAAATAACAGGAGATGTATTTCCTGTTTTGTAAGTTCTGAGGAAATCGTCAATACTGAGTTCTTCATCAAATTTCTTAAATAACTTGTCTTCGCCAGGTCTGAAAACATTTGTCTTGCGTCGGCTCTTTGCGTCTTTTTCGATATCGCGCATAATTTTCATTACATCAAAAGAAGAATTCTTAGTCTCTGCTGCTGGACCGAGATTACAGCCGAATTCACATGAAAGAGTATCAAAAACATCAGGACGCTTTATATCAGAAACATTAGCATAAGTATCAAGGTCATGATACACCTTGGATGTACCCTCAGAAGTAAGAATGTTTAATTCCGGGTCGTGAAGCAGAAGGTTGTCTCTGAAACCTGCAGGACGGGAGTAAATAGCACCAAGCTGACCCTGCTGGTCATCGAATCTGTATTCAAATTCCTGATCAGAATTTGTGTGTATTACAATACCGTTTGAATCGAGGTATTCCTTAAGCTTTTTGAAAGTAACATTATATTCTACAAGGCCTGTTTCAACAAATTCATTTTTTGAAGCTATGCAAGGAGTAAGCACAGCAATGGGATTAGTGCGTCTGAGGTATTTCTTTATGTATGCTACAGCGCAAGCAACAGGGCTGTGAACGGGGGAGAGATTTTTAAGTATACCGGGCTGATAAGTCTGGATATATTTGACAACAGCAGGACACTGCTGAGCAATAATCTTTCCGATTTTTTGATTTTCAAGGGAACGTAAATGAGCCCATGTACAAATATCCGCACCAAAGGAAACGTCATAAATCATGCATCCCTTTTTCTTGAACCAATTGAGAATACTAATCCAATGATTAGGGAAAACAGCGCGTATAGCAGGATGAACAAGAATAATGGTCTTATCCTTATCGAGACGCTGCATACATACACGTGTATCATCAATATAATCTCTTGCGCCATGGTTGCAGGCTCTGATACACTGACCGCATGCAATACATTTATCGGAATTAACAGAAGTAATAAATCTGCCATTTTCCAGCATTTTGCTAATATTTGCTTCTGGAGCCGGACAGCTTCTGATACAAGCGTTACAGCCGACGCATTTTTCAGGTTTTACTACAATGATATCATTCATTTTTCTGTTCTCCTCAGTTTAGATAAAAAATTTCAATTGGATTTCTATAGAAATTTCCTATAGATAAAAATTAGACTTTTTCAAGTTCACTTGCCTGTTTCATTAAATCATCAAGATTAATTCCACCGCCGCTTTTTTGTGAAGATGCTTTTTCTGATACAGGTTTCGGAGCTACATGAACCGCCTGCTTTTTAGGTGCCTCTTCAACTTTCTGAGTGTTTGATTCCGTATTATCCTTGGATTTTTCGGAATTACTCTGAGTTTTTATTTCTGTTTTGTCGGATTCTTTTTCAGAATTATTTTCTGATGCCTTAATCCCAGCAGATTGTTCCTGTTGCTTGGTGGTTATATCATTTATATAATCCTTTGCGGAAGATACAGCATCTATTGAATTTGAAATAAACTTTTCTGTATCAGATGTGAAAGCGCCCATAATATTTTTTATACGGATGACCTCAGTATTCAGGCGTTCCATATCGTTAAGAACTGTTTTTTGAAGTTTTTCGTTTACTTCATTGATTTCCGTAGCTCTTTTTTCAGCAGCAGATGTAATACCGGCAGCTTTTTTTTCAGCATCAGCAATAACATCTGCAGCCTTTTTCTCAGCATTTTCAAGAAGCTCAGCAATTTTGATATTAGTTTCATTGATGAGTTCCTCAGCAAATTTCTTAACGTTATTTTCGCAATTTAATGCTTCCTGTTTAGCGTTATTGACAATGAGGTCTCTTGATTTTTTAGCTTCAATAAATATTATTCCAAGCCCTTCAGTATCATTGTTCTGAAGTGCAAGTTGTTTGAGACGGAGTTCTTCCAGTTCATCGTTAAGTTTCTGAATTTCCTCTTTAAGTTTATTGTTCTCATCATTTGCTTTGTTAAGTTCGTCTTTATTAACCTTGTTTTTTTCGGAGAGCTGTTCATTTTTCACCTGCAGCTGAGTAATCTGAGCTCTTTCCACAGCAATAGCATTTTCATATACTTTTTCCTGGGAATAGCCTTCTTCGTATTTTTTAATAATCTGTTTGCTTTCACGGATTTCATTTTTAAGATTATAAATCATAGAATAAAGAGTTTCAAGTCTCTTATCTACATCTGTCTTATCGTAGCCGCAGAAAGCAGTAGCCTTAATGAAACGTGATTCAGCCATTTTAACATTCTCCTTTAAATGATTTATAAATATAAATTATATCACAATATAATTTCACAAAAATAAAATATGCCTCTTTATATTATAACATATATTCTTAAGAATTACAATATGATATTTGAATAAAAAAGATATCAACTTAAAACGTTTTTTTATATAGAGTTTTTAATAAATTGGCATAATTTTGTAGTTTTTTTAGAATCAGTCAAAAGTATGACTAAAACAATTTACTAAATAAGAATCGAGTTTAATTATTAATGTTATAACAAAGCGTATATTTAAAATATTTTATCGTAAATTATATACAAATAATCCATAATAATTATATCATAACCTATATAAAATTGCAAGAGTTTTTTCACAAAATAAAAAATTTTCGCCTTATTTTTATAAAATAATCAAGGATAATCAAAATTTATCGTTGTTTGTCAATTAAAATAGGAAGAATTTGTAAAAAAACACCGTTCCCTCATATGAAGAAACGGTGTAATGTGATTAACTAAAGAAATAAACAGAGCCCTTGCCTTTTTCTTTTGCATATTTAACAGCATTGTCAGCATTATCCATAAGGTGATCAGCATTTCTTCCATCTCGTGGATAGTGAGCAACACCTGAACAAGCAGTGATTTCAAGAAGACTACCATTTACAGGAACAGGTTCGCAAACTTCTGCAATGAGGTCACTTAGATAGCTTGAAACTGATTCTCTGTTTCTCTGACCTGTAATAATAAGAGAGAATTTAGCATCGTTAATTCTTGCCGTAATACCTGAGTTTCCGCAGAAATTATGGAGTCTGTAACCGAAAGTAGTAAGGATCATGTCACAGACATCGGAAGTATAACGCTTAGAAATCATATCAAAATCATCAATTTCGATATATACAACAGTGAAAGGAGTAATATCCTCTTTGTTAAGCATATCGTTGATCTGTTTTGTAAACATATCCTTATTATAAAGACCTGTCAGCTCATCGTTATAGATAATACGTGAAAGTCTCTGACCTTCCTTGCTGATTTCCTCATTTGTGTCTACAAGTTCACTATTACGTTTTTCAAGTTCCTCCTGAGCTTTGTATGTCTGGAGGGAGTAGTAGTGGATAAGAGTACAAACAACAATTGTAATGATAGGAGAAAGAACACCGGGAGCCGCACCGGGATTGTGAGAAAGCAGAACTCCGAAGAAGAGTATGTAAAGTGAGTTACATACACACATTACAAGAGAAGTAAAATATCCCTTTTTAGGAATCATTACAACCATAGCAACAGAAATAAGTACCTGTAATTGTGAAATGATACCGTTTACACTACCGGAAGCTTGCGGCGGCAACTTCATTGAAATTTGTTTCTGTACAGCAAAAGTTCCGATAAAGAGGAGAATACCCACAATTCTTACTATTATGGGATTAAAATAACTTGTTTTTGATGATTTTCTCATAAAACATACATCCTTTCAAAAACATATTTTATTGTTTTCATCCTATATTATATAACATAAATTCTGAAATGTCAATACGTTAATTGTTAATATTTGTCTTTTCAGATGAATTATTTTTTTCTGATGTTTTATCATTGATTCTTGATTTCCCGCATAAAGCTGAGAAAATTCCGTAGAGAACATAGAGTATTAAGGCTGCGATTACAAGAATGATACAAGCTGTAAGAAAATCTTCGGTAAATGTTTTCATAGCTGTAGTATAGGAAGTATAAATCTGAGCCTGTTTAATTGAAAAGGCAGAGAAATAGTCAGTGTTCAGCAGGTAAATACAAGGAATACAGCCAAGAATACCGGCAGATACAGCAGCAGTACCAATCCAGTAAAGAGCGTCTTTTATCCGTTTAAAATTACATATCAGAAGAACAAGAGCCAAAAAAGCAGAAGCGCCGAGACAAACAATTTTTATAATTGGAAGTTTAGCATATAAAGGCTTCACTTTTTTTATTATACCATGTTTTACAAGAGCATTGAACTTGTAAACATCGCAGTATTCCTCAATTGCGGAATATGCCTTTTTCTTGGCATTGGCAAGCTTTGTGTAATACTTGTCGTTTTCGTCCTTTATTTCATATCCCGTAGTTTTTGCATATTCTTCAAAATAAGCTTTTATGCTTTCATCAAGAGCAGTATTCTGCGGAATTTCAGCGAATCCACTTGTATCGCCGCCATTGAGAGCAGTAAAACCATAGTCGATTTTGTCATTTACAACAGATTGCAAATATTCAACGCTGAGGTGCTCCATATACACGTTGGCAGGAATACCAGTTTCAGCGTATTTTTCAGTAAAATACTTATTGAGCTCTTTGTTGACAACTTCGCTTATATTCTTTTTCTCTGTAAGATTAATAAGATTTTCTTTAGTTGCAAATTTATCAGCAGTTATGCATCCGGCGGAGGCAATAAGAGTGAATACAAGCAGTAGAGTTACAATAAAAGAACTAATATATGAACCTGCACTTCGCATATTATTCGCCCTCCTTTTCAGTGTAAAAGGCTTTTTCTGTCAATTCGCACACTGCACCGATTCTTCTGTCAGAAGCGCCCAACAAGTCTCGCTTGCATGTATAAATAGTAAGCCTGTCGTCCTCAGTGGGAGCGATATATTTTTTATCTTTACTGCTGAACTCGATAAGCTCTTTCACTTTATAGGTGAATCTGCCGTAGTTTGTTGTAATTGTAACATCATCGCCCTCTTTTAAGTTTGCAAGGTCAGCGAAATATGTGTCCACATGGGCGGAAACAACGGAATTTCCATTAGTTCCGAATACAGCGGAGCTTGATGACTGACAAGCGCCGTGTTCTAAAAGTTCAGTAGTAGTACCCCAGTAAATAGGAATATCAATTCCCAAAGCGTCAGTGCTTACAATACCGTACAATTCACCAAAGGTTGGACGGTCAGGCTCACCTGTTTCGGAGGTTTTGCCGCTGTAATCCATGTTGATATCATTATCTTTTATGACAAGTCCTGAATCCTCATTGAGAGGGTCAGATTTAAGGCTGTCCATAAAAGCAATATTAGTATAAGTTTTGATTTTATCCGCAGGCTTTATAGCCGCAATTATAGTTATTCCTGCACAAATCGCAGTCATCATAACAGGCGTGATTATGTGCAAAGGAATATTTTTTCCGGATTTTTTTTTCATATCAGACCTCATTTTTGCCAAAGGATTTTTTCACAGCCACAGCAGTTCCGCCTATACCGACAACAGCAAGAGCGGCGGCAAGAGCGAGGATACCGCGGCGGTCGTAGCCTGTAGCGGCTACTGTATCGCTTGCCGCGCTTAACGCTACAAGCTTTCCGTCCTCGTCTTTCATTGAGAGGATGATATTATCATCAGTAAGCTCATCAACGCTGAGAGTAAGTCCAAGCTGACTTGTAACATCTGCCATATCCTGAATTATATCGGCTTTGTTGTCAAGAGGAAGCTGTTTAAGCAGGCTTTTATAGTCCTCAGGAGACATATTTCCGAGAAAAGTCTCTTTTTGTTCAGGAGTAAGACCTGCAATATATCCTCTTTTTTCGTCAAGGGACATAGCCGCAAAATCCTTTGAGCTGATTCTGTCAAATGTTGAGCCGTCAGGGAGTGTGAGAGTAATTTTATCGCCTTTTGACTGACCGTTTGACTGATTACCGCCTGATTGATTTCCGCCGTCCTGATTATTTCCTGATGAAGAATTATCATTGTTTCCGCTGTCCGCAGTTCCGCTGTTTTCGGGACTATTGCTGTCAGTAATAGAAGCAGTTGTAGTGACTTTTTCCTGAGATTGCTGAGGTGCTGCTGTGGTAACAGCAGGCTCAGGAGTTACAGAGGGCGCAGACGATGTAAAACCGTTATCAGTAAGAAGCTGGTCTATCATTTCCTGATTCATACCTCTTAGGGTAGCCATATAGCTGTCAATAAGCTCAGGGGGATAAAGCTCAGGATTTTCATAATATTTATTCCAACCTGCCTGAATAAGACTTTCGGGAAGTCCCATTGAGCGAGCAAGTTCAGCAGCCTCCTCAGGAGTTGCGGCATTAGCAGACATAGGGACAGCGGCAAGGCATACACAAAGAGCAGTGCCAAGCAGTATACGTGAAAATTTTTTTATCATACATAGTCTCCTTTTTAAGTCGGATAATGTCATCTCAAAAAACGGATATCTTAAACGGATATCTTATACAAGAATAATTTTAAGAGATGACCATAATAATGACATGACGTACATCTTTATTATATACTTTTTTGAGGAGTATGTCAAGCGTGGAGAAATTTTTTCAATAGGAAATATTTACAAATTACTTGAAAATTAAGAAACTTCTGATTAAAAAATATTTTTTTATCAAATAAAAAATATAACAGTAAATTCTGTGATTAATATACAAAATACGATGTTGATAATTATTGAAAAAGCAGAAAATAAAAATTATTTTTCAATAATCAACACTTTTTCGTTGGAAAAAGGGTCATTTTGAACTATTTATGGAAGGGGTTTTAAATTTTACCTCTTCAGTCAGAACTTAAAGAAACGTTCAAAATGAGTTTTTATGAAATATAGAAGGGTTAAAATTTTATAATTGGAATAATAAAATAGAAACGTGGAAATAATCAAAATTCACAAAAAGTTCTTGTATTTTTGATTTTATTGTGTTAAAATAATAATAAGTGAAAAAGCCTGTCAGAATGACAGAAAAAGGGGGAATGTAAAATGAAAAAATTTTTAAAACGGTTGACGGCTATATGTTCAGCCGCCGCAACAACAGCGGCAATGTACACGGGAATCCTGTTTGGCAGTGAAAATTTCATTACAGCAAACAGTGTTGTAAGAGGTCAGTGTGAATCATATCAGGGAAGCAATGAAAATGCTAATGATTATGGCTATTATGCATATCATACCATAGATTCATATCTTATTTCTCTGCAAGAGGGCGGATATATGCGTTTCCAGAACGGTGCTGTAGAAAATGCGTATCTGATTGAATATTATGATTCCGAATACAACTTTGTAAAAGACATTAAACTGGAGCAGGAGCTTTCAATTTTTGGCGGATTTTATGCAACTGATGACTATTATTATATCCTCAGCGGTCAGGAAAATCCCAACCAGCTTTCAAATGCAGAATGTTTTCGAATCACAAAATATGATAAAGACTGGAATAAGATTAAATCAGCAGGATTAGCCGACTGCAATACGGTAGCACCTTTTTATGCAGGTTCAGCACGTTTTGCCGTTAGTGGAAAATATATGTTTATCCGTACATCCCACAAAATGTATAGGTATACCGACGGTTTGAATCATCAGGCAAATGTCACAATACAGCTTGATACGGAAGCAATGAAAATAACTGATTCCTTTACAAGTGTATCAGCTGAAGATTATGGTTATGTTTCTCACTCATTCAATCAGTTTATACATACAGAAAACAACAGGATTATAGCTCTTGACCACGGCGACGCAAATCCGCGAAGTATCGTTCTCACAGAATATATTACGGATTTTTCAGGCGGTAAATTTACTCCGACAAATAAAACCAAATGTGTGACAACAGATATTGTAAAATTCCCCGGTTCTGATAAGCGGCACTATAATTATACAGGCGCGGCTATCGGAGGATTCGAAATATCCGATACTCACTATATAGCGGCATATTCAGCAGAATCCTATACGGATAATAATGTAGACGAGGATACGCGTAACATATGTATAGGAACAGTAGACAAGAAAATGAAAAGCACAATTAACCGACAAATAACAAATTATGCGAAAGGTTCTGAAAATGCTACAGCCCCTCATCTTGTAAAAGTCAACAATAACAGGTATATATTGCTGTGGGGGCATGAGAATAATGTATATTATACATCTCTTGACGGCAAAGGCAACCCCGATTCCATTTATACAATAGAGGAAGCGTCGCTTTCTGATTGTGTTCCTGTTGTTTCAGGAAATAAGCTTGTCTGGTACACATGGAAAAACGATAATACAACATTTTATGAGATTAACCTGACAGACATTTCAGACAATTCATCTGTAACAGTTGAAAGCGGACATCAAATGGAAATTATTTCACTTCCAACAGCAGCAGGAGAAAACTGTATAATTCAATGCTGTTATTGCCGGAAAACAGCAGAGTTTGCAACACCTGAATATCTTAATCTTTTATGGAACACAAAAATTAATGGCACATACAGTCCGTATATAGAAAATGCAGTTTATAAAGGGGATTCATTGTATATGTGGGCATATGATAATGATTTTTCTGCGGAATATCATGATTATATCCTGACATTTTCAGACCCTGAAGCTGTAAAAGCAGAAAGAGTGAAGCTATCAGGAGAACAGGTAGCCTATAAGCTTACATTTCTGAAAGAGGGAAAACATTTAATAACCGCAACTCACAAATACAATCCTGCTGTAACTTACTCACAAATAATCCAGGTAGAGCATGATAAAAACCACACATTAAACCGAATCCCTGCTGAAATCGGAAGTAATAAAGCGCATTTTGTATGTCAGGACTGCGATTATACAGAAGAATTTACAGTTCTGACGAATATCAAAGTTGGCTGGCAGGTATCGGGAAGTTTGTTTGATACGAAAGTAAAGGAATCATATTGCCCTGAAAGTCAGACGAAATTTGTGGTGCAGTCTGAGGATGAAGCAGATAACAGGGAAATTACCATAGAAATCGGCGATAAATCTATAATGGAGTTTACACAGGAATACATTTATGATGAAGATTTCTGGGGAAAACTTGATATTCTAACTGAGGGCGAAACTGAAATAACTATTTATCCTACATATAATCCGAATATAAAGAAAACTTTTACAATAAAAGCCGCCCATTTCTATGAAAACGGTTCATGTAAGTATTGCAGCCTGACCTGTTCGCATAATTCATGGGATATTATTCCTGCTACATGTACAAGCCCTAAAATTTGTACTAAATGCGGTCATGAAATAGGTGAACCTGATTATCTGAATCACAGCAGTTATGAAATGATATATGTTCCAAGCGAAGAAAATGATAGTTTTCATGATATAAAAAATTCCTGCTGCGGACAGCTTATAAACTCAGAGGAACATATTTTTAATCTTGATGAAGAAAGCGGAGAATATCGCTGTATATGCGGAATAACTGCGGTATGTGCCCTTGTTGCAGGAGGAGAAATAAAATATTTTTCATCATTCAGCCTTGCCGCTGAATCTGCAAGGGAGTACAGCGATTCACTTATTTATCCTCTTACGGATTTTTCTATGAATTCCACAGTAATTGACGGTTTGGACTTTGTACTCGACCTCAACGGAAAAGACATATTATTCACAGGTATAACAGAGTATAACAGTGCAATTGCTGTAAAATCTGGTTCTGTTGTGATTACCGACAGCACAGGGGGAGGCAGTATTACTGCTCCTCAGGGTGCAGACCTGATTTACTGCGAGGGTGGAACTGTTGATATCAGAAGCGGAAATCTCGTTTCGGAGCAGGCAGTTATAAGAGCAGTAAATGACAGTAATGTGATTATTCAGGACGGCATTTTTAGCGGAGAATACGGCATTATTGCAGAATGTCAGAGTATAATTTTAAACGGTGAAGCTGAATTTCAGTGCAGTAAAGCGGATTTTTTACTTTCAGAAAATTCATATATAACGGTAAATACAGCTTTATCTGAGCGTTACTCAGTTGAAAAAAAGAAAGCCGGATTGCTGGCAGTATCAGGTATGGGTATTTCTCTTAACAGTGAAAATTTCGGCTGTACTGTGGATAATCGTCTGATTGTCAGCGATACCGAGGGAAATCTGTATCTTAAATATGACATAGCCTGTGCTGATATCATTCTTGAATCAGAGGATTTTGCATACAGCGGAAATGCAGTTTACCCAATTGTTAATGGAGTATTTGAAGAGATTCCCGTTGATTATATCATCAGTTTTTCAGATGAAGAGGGGAATGTGGTGGAATCTGCTGTAAATTCTGGAATGTATACAGCAATTATTACGGGAAAAAGGGATTTTGCAGGTACAGTTGAACTGCCTTTCAGAATCTCAGCCGCGATACCGATTATTGAGTGGACAATTCCTGAGCAGGAGTTAATTTTCAGCGGAGAATCAGCAGAAATCATACCGCCTGTAGTTATTCTTCCCTCTGGTGAAGCTTTCGAGGGTGAGATTCACTACTCCTATCGCGCGCTTTATTCCGATGATTCATTTGAGCAGGGCTTGCCTGTAGAGGTTGGAGCATATGAAGTTACAGCGGCAATTGACGGATTCGGAAATTATACAGGAGCAGAAACAGAAAACAGTATGATTCTGATAATTGATGAAGCTCCTGAGTCTGAAACAACCACTACAGCCACTACAACTACAGCAACTACCACTGTAACTACATCGGTGACAACAGTTACAACAACTGTTACAACGCCTGATGAATCAACTGATAAAGATAATATTCGCGGTGATGTAAATGGCGATAGCATAATTGATGCCGCTGACGCTTCTGTGATTCTTGCACAATATGCGGCAGTACAGACCGGCGGTAACAGCATACTTAATCATAAACAGCTTAAAGCGGCTGACGTTAATAATGACGGTATTGTTGATTCCTCAGATGCCTCGAAGATTCTTTTCTATTACACTTTAATTTCTATTGGCAAAGAGCCGTCATGGAATTAGCGCAGGGAAACTCCATAAAAATCACCGGCAAAGCAAATGCTTTACCGGTGATTGACAGGATTATTTTCAGCCTGTATTTTGTTTCTTGATTTTTATAAGTACAAGAACAGATGCGGCTGTAAGTATGGCAGTTGTTATTATACTTCCCTCAATTCCGAAATCTCCGCCTGTAAGCAGAGCGGATGAGGAATTGGCAGTAGTTCGCAGAATTGATTCTGTATCACCCGTTCCGCTGACGCTTATACCGTAAAAGCTTCCCTGAGTAAAATTCCATATGGAGTGGATTGCGCAGGCTCCCCATATATCATCAAAAGCAATCATATAAAGGGCGGCGAAAACTCCGAAAAGTGTGAGGTTTAAAAATACCAGCAGGTTAAATCCCGGATTTGCAAGGTGAGCAAGGGAAAATGCGGCAGAGCTGACAATAACCGCAACCCATGGATTATGTCTGCCGCCAAGGGTATTCATCAGATAGCCGCGGAAAATGAATTCCTCGCTCATACCCTGAATGAGAAATCCCCCAAGCATAAGCCCGATTATTTCAAAATCCACTGATTTGCACACGGATATTTTTGTAATTCCGAAAGCCGCTGATAAAAGTGCTGTCGCGGATATCATGACAAACCCTACGCCAAGTCCCTGTATATAATGAAGTCCTGCTTTTCTTCTGCGCATACCCATTGAACTCAGGTGGCGCGCTTCTACAAATCGGCAGTATATAATACTTATGATTGTGCCGAATATTGTGCAGAAAAGCGTGGGTATAAGATATTTTGCCTGCATCATGATTTCCATTGATATATCCATTGCCTTTTTTATATCAACAGAACCCTCGGCAAGTATGCGTTCCTGTAGTTCCGATTTGGACATTGCAGAGGGGATTATTGATTCCGCAAGTTGTATAACTACGAACATTGCAAGGAATATCGCAAGGGTTACAAATATATTTTCAGATGCTGTGGATTTTTTCGATTCCTCGAACATTTTACATTTCAATTTCAGCATATATACCTCCGATTAGTAAATTATGTAAATATTATATAACAATTCAGCGGCGATGTCAAGGGAATATATGTTTTTCTAAGTAAATACTTGACATTGATGTTGAGAAATTGTATAAGAAATACTTGAAAGGAGTGTTTTCTATGAAAATAAGCAAAATTATTTCAGCTGTTATTGCTGTGGGAGTTGCTATCCCTCAAATGAATACGGCGCATGCAGCTGAAAACATAGTTCATCTCTATGAGGGTGAAGCTTACGCTGAGGCTTGGACTTGTCCGCTTACTATTCCCGTTCCTGATACGAGTATTTACACTGAGGGCAATACCATTGCCATAAAATGTGAATCCGATGAAGCTCCTTATTTTGTGCTTACTTCAAACAGCGGCGGTGAAAACTGGGCAAGTCTGCTTCCTGATGATGTCAACGGCGATTGGTACTACTATTCATATGACGCTATGACAGATGTTTTCGGCACGGATTTTTCGCTCCTTGATTATATTTCTGTTATGTCTGCAAATTCCCCTACAACTGTATACGCTATTGATATGCTTGTGGGTGATACGGGGAATACTCCCGAAAATGACAATTCTGAGCATATTTCAAGGGTTGTGGGATATCTGCCCGACTGGTCATATCAGGCATACGGAAAGCTTGATTTCAGTGCACTTACCCATATGAATATTGCTTTCTGCAATCCCGACAGCGACGGTAATCTCTCCTGTTACATACCCGATATTGAGATGAAAAATATTGTCAATAAGGCTCATTCAAATGATGTTAAGGTTATGGCGGCACTTGGAGGCGGCGGCGGTTGCGACGGATACTTGCCGCTTCTTGATACACCTGAGGAAATGGCGGATTTCAATGAGAAAATTGTGGAATACTGCGAAAAATACGACCTTGACGGCATTGACTTTGATATTGAGTTGGGATCAAACCATGAAATCTGGAAATATTACGCGGACTGGGTGTTCTCGCTCCGTGAAATCTGCGATGAGTACGGTTATGAGCTTTCTACTGCTACGGCGCAGTGGGTTGCGGTTAATGTTTCACCAGATACATACAGCCTTTTCGATTTCGT
>CALGTV010000085.1 GCA_937902395.1 uncultured Ruminococcus sp. | reverse complement strand
CGAGAAGATGTGCGGATGAGAAATCTATTCTTTCATTACTGTCTATAAGATTTTCTTTCACAGAAACATTGACTATCTCTGCTATGAACATATCGTGACTGCCGAGCGGTTTTATCTCTGTAACCTTACATTCCAGAGAAACGGGACATTCGGCAACAGTCGGCGCTGAAACCTTTTCTGATTTTACAGGCGTTAAGTTACAATCCTTGAATTTATCGGTGTTTTTGCCTGAGCGCACTCCACAATAATCAACGGCACGGCATAAATTTTCGGACGCTAAATTTATCACAAATTCGCCCGTCTGTTTTATTATGTTATATGAGTGTCTTTCGGGGCGTATGGATATGTAGGTCATCGGAGGCTTTGTGCAGATAATACCTGTCCAGCCGATTGTAAGAACGTTTGGCTTTTCCAATGTTCCGCAGGTTACGAGAGCAGCAGGTACGGGGGCAAGCAGAGCACTGCCTTTCCAGAATTGTTTTGACATAATACCTCTCCTTTTTTCATTATAACATTATTATATCACAAATCCGTTCATATTTCAACAAAAAATAAGAATATACAAGAACAGTAAACGACATAAATTTTACAAGCGAAATGATATAATCAGAAAAAAAGAAAATCCACAAAATAACGCGGAGGCACAAAATGAAAGTAAACATAAGCTCAGAAAACGGCACGGCAATAGCCATGCTCAGCGGTGAGATTGATCACCATTCCGCCCGTTCTCTGCGGACGGAAATTGACAAATTCGTAATAACAATGCAGCCTGAAAAGCTTGCCATGGACTTTACGGGGATAACCTTTATGGACAGCTCCGGAATCGGTCTGATTATAGGCAGGTACAAGCTTTTAAAGGAGTGCGGCGGACAGCTTGAAATAAGAGGTCCACAGCCCTATATCCGACGGGTATTGAAGTTATCGGGAATCGAAAGGATTGTAAAAATTGTCTGAGGTGAAATTATGGAAATTATTAATGAAATGAAAATTATACTGCCCTCCCATTCTGTGAATGAGGGAGCTGCAAGAGCCGCTGTATCGTCCTTTGTTATACAGGCTGACCCCACAGTTGAGGAGCTTTCGGATATCCGTACAGCTGTTTCAGAAGCTGTTACGAATGCAATTGTACACGGCTACAGGGGAATAATGGGGAATATCGAGTTGACAGTTCGTCTGCTTGCAGAGCGTGAAATCTACATAAGAATAAAGGACAAGGGCTGTGGAATAGCAAATGTTGAACAGGCAATGGAGCCGCTTTTCACTACTGCACCAGAAGAAGAACGTTCCGGACTTGGTTTTTCCGTTATGGAAAGTTTTATGGACAAGCTTCGAGTAAGCAGTAAAGTCGGCAAAGGAACTACGGTTACAATGCGGAAAAGGCTGGTAAAGAATGGGGACTGAAGTTAAAGCTGAGGAAAATCTCGGACTTGTACATCTCTGCGCAAACAGATTCAGAGGCAAGGGCATAGATTACGATGACCTGTATTCCGCAGGCTGTCTGGGACTTCTCAAAGCTGTAAAGGCTTTTGATTCCGACAGAGGCGTAAAATTTTCAACATATGCCGTTCCTGTTATACTGGGGGAAATCAAGCGCCTTTTCAGAGACGGCGGAACACTTAAAGTCAGCCGCAGTCTCAAAGAACTGTCAATGAAACTCCAGAGGATATGTCAGGAATTTATGCAGAGAGAGGGCAGAGAGCCTGCAATCAGCGAATTATCAGCACTTACAGGGGAATCTGAGACTGATATATCAGAAGCATTATGTTCAGCACAGCCGCTTATCTCCCTGACCTCCTCTGAGGACGGCGAGGGACAGATTGATGTCCCCGTTGAAGCTCCCGACGAGCAGATTCTCGACCTCCTTGCGCTGAGGCAGGTAATGGCAAGGTTACCCGAAAGCGACCGTATGCTGCTGGAACTGCGTTATTTCAGAAATATGACGCAGTCAGCGGCAGCAAAAATACTTGGCATGACGCAGGTACAGGTATCACGATACGAAAAAAAGCTCCTTACGCGATTGCGAAAGGAGCTTGTAGGCTGATTATAATTTGATAATACCGATAGACTGGAGCAGGAGTATAAGCAGAAGAAACGGAACTACAAATTTAATCATAATAATGTAAAGTGTTTTTCTGCTGAATTTGAATTTGCCCTGTGTCACTTCGTCAATAACGTAATTCGGCTTTACAACCCAACCGATGAGTACACTTGTAAGGAACGCAACAAGGGGCATCATGATGTAGTTGCTGATATAGTCAAAGATGTCGAGAATCTGTCCCACAGTACCATTGGGGAGGGTAATCTCAAAGAAAAGGATATTATATCCCATGCAGACGATAATCGCGGCAAGAACCGTATAAGCCGAAACGAGAAGAGAACTTTTCTTACGGCTGAGCCCGAATTTATCCATAAGGCTTGAAACAATAGCCTCCATAACGGAAACAGAGGATGTTACAGCGGCAAAGGATAGTACAAGGAAGAACAGAAGTCCGATTATTTTCCCTGCGCCGCCCATAGCAGTGAAAACTTTTGGAAGCGATACGAAAACAAGTCCGGGACCTGCCGCCATTCCCTCACGTCCGCTGAATGTGAATACAGCAGGAACAATCATCATACCGGCCATGAAAGCAACAAGGGTATCAAAGAGCTCGATTCTGTTTACAGACTGCATAAGATTTGTTTCTTTTTTAGCATATGAGCCGTATGCAACCATAATTCCCATAGCAACGCTGATTGAGAAGAAAAGCTGTCCCATAGCGTCCATGACGACAACAAAGAATTTTTTCAGCGTCATTCCAGTGAAATCGGGGACAAAGTAGACTTTCAGTCCTTGTAAGCCTGTACGTGTAACGCCGTTTTCGTCGGTATGGCTGAGAGTAAGGGAATAGATTGAAATTCCTATAACCATGACAATAAGTATTGGCATAAGAATTTTACTGAATTTTTCAATTCCCTTTTCAACGCCGCAGAAAACGATAACAGCGGTAATAGCGAAGTATATCAGCATCCAGATTATAGGCTCAATATTTTCTCCTATATAGTTGCCGAAGTAGCCGTCAACAGCCGCGGTTGAGCCTGTTCCTGTGATATAGAGTGAGAGATATTTCAGTACCCAGCCGCCAATAGAGCAATAATAGGGGAGAATGATAGTAGGCACGAGACAAGCGAGAATACCGATTATACCGCCTCTTTTGTCAACTGCTTTGTATGCAGTCAGTGGACTTTGCTGAGTTCTGCGGCCGATAGCGATTTCAGTAGTCAGCAGAGTAAAGCCGAAAGTGAGGGCGAGTATGAGGTATACAAGCAGGAAAATACCGCCGCCGTCCTTAGCGGCAAGGTAGGGAAAGCGCCAGATATTACCCAATCCTACGGCGCTTGCCGCCGCCGCCATGATAAAGCCGAATTGTCCCGAGAAGCTTCCTCGGGTAGATTTTTTTTCCATAGTTTGAATTTCTCCGTTTCATATTTTTGGGCAAAAGCCCAGATATTTTAATTCTATCATATTTCTAACAGTAATTCAATAGTTTTTGAATAAAATAACAATAATTAACAAAAATGCACATCCCGAAAGATGTGCGACGGAAATTGTTGAAAAACCTTAAATTCGTACCGGAATTGCGGACGACGGAACTCGCACCTACATGGAAAGATGTAAAATAGCCGTTTTGTAGGGACACGGCGTGCCGTGTCCGATATAAACATGTCTTTTTCTACACGCTTAGGGGACGCTCTGCAAGAGAGCGTCCCCTAAAGTTATATTTATTATTTCACTTCTACAAGTCTTGGATTTACAATTTTATATGTACCTGCCGTTAATGCGTAATTGAAGTAAAGCTGCCAGTCGTGGTATGCAATTTCTTCCTTGACTGTAAATGTATATGTGTATTCCTGAAGCTGCTGAGTGAGTTCAGCTTTGTCACTCCAGCAGTTTGGATATGAACCGTCTACGTTGTGGTTGAAGCCAAGAGAGATTTCACATGGAGTTGTGCATGAAGCTTTGAAGGAAAGCTCGTATGTTTTACCCGGTTCAAGAAGCACATTTTTAGCCTGAGATTGTATATTCCATGATTTATCCTCAGCTGTATTGACCTTTACTGTAAATGAATTTTCAGCCTGATTTGATGAAAATTCGCCCTTGCCGTAGTATGACCAGAAATTTGTTGTTGAAAGGTTGTTCTCTTTATCTATCTTGGACTCATCGCAGTATTTGTCAAGATAACGTTTAGCGTAGTCGGGACGGTCATTGAAGAAGTCATTGATACGCTGAACTTCCTTCTGATAGTTGTTTGCTGCCCAACCAAGATTGAAGCGATTCAGAGTATCTTTTGTAGCTGTTTCATAAGCATTAACGTATTCTGTAATTTTAGCGTTTACTGCTGTTTTGTCAAATGTTGTATCAATTATTTCAATGTAATTATCATAGAACTGCTGGCGGAATTCATCGTTTCTGATAAGATTTTTCAGAATTGCGGAGAAGTTGTAATATTGTGATTTAGGACCGTTATTTCCAAGGGAATCGTAATTTGCAACATTCTTTTCGCCGCCGTAAAGACCTGCTGAAATATCAGTATCATAAAGAATAAAGCGCCATTTGCCATTAGCTTCGGGGATATTGCTGTGAACAGTCTTTGAACGCCATACCTGCCAGTTGTTTACACCTGAGCTTTGCCAGTCGTTGTTGTTGATGTATGTTTCTATAGCCATATAGTCCATAAAGCTCTGTACATCAACTGTATCACAGAATTTTTCATAATTAATCGGATTAGCCATATTAGTGCTTATTGCCCATACGCAGAACTGCTTGAATTCTTCAAGGTCGGAGTCAAGACCGTCGTCGAGACTGCCATTTTTGATTACAGCCACATCGTCCTTATCAAGTCCGAAATGAGCTTCAAGGTGGTCGGCATCAACGCGTTCACGAAGCATATAGAAGCCCCAGAATTCGCCGTCAATGAACAGCAGACATGGTTCACTGCCCATAGTTTCAACGTTTCTGTCTCCTGCGATGTCCTGTATGAGAGCATCTCTGAAATGGAGATACTGGCAATCATTACCGCCATTCCATAAAGTTACCTTATCAAAACGGTCAATAACTTTTCCGTTTATGTCTGTCAATTCATCGAATAGAGGATGTTTTATTGATGAATCGCCGTACTCGCTGCGAGCAACAAGTCTGAAACTCTTCTGTGGATTTGAGCGTGTCCAATTGCCAGAAATTTTAGCGCCGAGGTCAGCATTGTAAACAGCCTCGCCATTTTCAATTACCTGAATTGATACAGGGAATTCCGATTCTCTGCCGTCCTTGTTGTAATTTGTGGGATTTCTTGTATCAGCAGGGTCATATTCTTTATATTCAGAACTGTTACGCCACTCGTAGTAAGTTTTGCCGACCATATATGCGCCGTTGTCCTTATCGAAGAGATAATCGCTGTCCGTAGCCATGGAAATAACTTTCATATCCTTGAAGTATGAAGCGGTTTTCCCTACAAAATAGCTATTATGTTCAACCTCGCTGAATTTTCCGTCAGGATTTTTAGAAGCTGCACGGATAACAATGCCCTTTTCAACATTTTTGTAAGTAGGTGTATACTCGACAAGAGTAATATCCCTCAGTGAACTGTATTTATTCTGCTCATTTGTATTGTTGTAGATACGGATACTTTCGCTGTAAAGCTTTGCAGTATCTGATGTACGCGGGTCACTGCCGTCGGTTGTATAGTATATCTGATTGCCGTTGTTATCAGCAAGAGTAAGCTGGAATTCGCTGTCATATAATCCGCCGATTTCGGAGAATACAGGCTTTTCAACAACGTCCATATCGGTTGCATCGTTGTTGGATTTTCCTGCTGTACAGGATAGATATTTAAATATATCCGCACCGTCTTTATAGCGGCCGTAGGAAATATCGGTATCAAGTTCAGGAACTTCAACAGTATCAATTTCACTGCCGTCGGGAGCTGTCAGGTATACCGTTTCGCCTGTTGCGCTGAGCTTGAAAGCTGCATGATATTCGCCATCTGCTTCTGTAACAGCGTCATCGCAGTAAACGAGAATATAGCTGTCCTTGCTGATTATTGTACCCTGCGGGAAAGTAAATTTGAATTTATTTTTTGAGCCGTCGGAAAGACCAACTCCGCTTAAATCAATATTATTATCAGATTTGTTGTAAATCTCAGCCCAGTCGGGAGAAGCGCCGGAGGCATCGGTTACAGAATTCTTAGCCGAGGAGCAGACTTCATTTATAAAAAGTCCGTCATAAGCCGTACTTTTGAATAATCCTCTCAGCAGAATCATATCGTAAACGTCAAGTATATTATCGCTGTTTAAATCGGCATTTTTTCCTTGTTCGGAAGTGAGATTGCCGCCGCCTAAGAGATAGCTGTTCAAAAGCTGTAAATCCTTGGAATCAAGTGCAGAATCGCCGTTGATATCGCCTTTCAGGGCATTTTGCGCAGCGATTGTATTAAGCGCAGGCAGAGAAGGTGAAAGAGCTGTACAAGCTGAAACAAGAGCCGTAACAGCAGAAATTAACCTTTTTGAAGCCATGGGAATCGACATCCTTTCATAGTTGATATGTACATTATACCATATATTTTTCTGAATTTCAAGGGATAATTTGTTAATTTTTGAGATAACGAACAATATAAAGGTGATATATGAAATATTGTCAAATCAAATAGAGTTATATTCTGACCAAAAGTTGCGGTTTTGTTATAAAATGGAAATAAAAAAGGACGAATCACAAATCCGTCCTTTATACTTTATAAATTATTCAGCGAGGAATTCCTCAATAGTACCTGTTCCGCCTGTCATAGTATAAGCGTAGTAAGCAAGGATAATTGAAGCGTCGGAAGCGTCGAGAACACCGTCTGTATTCAGATCTGCTGTGCGGAGAACAGGGAGATTTTCAGCACCGTAATGAATATTTGCATCTTTGACAGCTTTATTATTTCTGATTGCATTCCACTGTTCAGGAGAACCCTCGTAGTATACATCCTGTACCGAACCTCCCATAAACGCATTTATATGTATGTCGATAACGCTTTTAGGAATGTACAGTGTAGCTAAATTGCAATTAGGGAAAGTCATATTAATACTGGATATACCATTGTTAATTGTAACAGTTCTCAGGTTGGTACAATCTTCAAATGCATAATCGCCTACGTAGGTTGTTCCCTTAGGGATTTCTATTTCTTCGAGACTTATACAATTATTGAATGCGCTACCGTCTATTCTTTTTAATGTTGATGGAAAAGACACGTTTTTCAAGGAAGTACATCCCTTAAAAGCCTCACTGCCAATCTCTGTTATACCCTCAGGAATAACTACACTTTCCAGAAGTGAAGCCCCTTTAAATGCGCTGCCTCTTATTATGGTAACCGGAGCACCTTCTATTTCAGCAGGAATTTCAAGTTCTGAAACAGAGTTATCGAATCCATGGATTCTTACATATCCTTCATATACATCATATTCTAATGAACCGAACTTTTCGAATGCACTTGCAGTTAAAACCGTATCAGCCCCTGTGAAAGTTGTTGCTGTACCTGCACCCATAACCATTGCTGCGGCGAGTACGCCAGCCATAATTTTTTTCATAAATTTAATCCTCCATATCGTTTATTATTCAACTTTGGGTAATTCGTTGAATATATGATATTATAACATGGATATATGAAAATAGCAATAGGAATCTGATGAAAAAAATGTATTTCTCTGTTATTGCCAAAATCTTATTTAAAATATTAATAATGAGTATAAATTTTGTTTAAAAGTATTCGTATATTTTTTTACGATTACAGAATAAAAACAGCTCAAAAATTATAGCGTTAAATTATAAAAAATAACAAATAAACACAAAATATATAACAGTAAATTCTGTAATAACTATACAAAAACACATGTTGATAATTATTGAAAAAGTAGAAAATAAAAATTATTTTTCAATAATCAATGTTTTTCCGTTGGAAAAAGCCCCATTTTAGCCTATTAGTGAAAGGGTATTGTTACAACAGCCAAAAAAATAACTGCTTATGAAATTGAAAATATGCGTATTATAATCGTGAAAGTTTTCGGAAATTTCTGATAAGGCTATTGCAATAAATATTAAAAAGTGTTATAATATAATTTGATATTAATTCAAGAAAGAAGTGGTCTTAATGACAAAAATCACAATATTTTCTGGTTTCCTCGGTGCAGGAAAAACCACACTCATAAAGAAGCTTATCAAGGAGGGCTATAACGGTGAAAAGCTTGTCCTTATCGAAAACGAGTTCGGACAGATAGGCATTGACGGCGGATTCCTCAAAGATGCAGGAATTGAAATTACCGAAATGAACTCAGGCTGTATCTGCTGTAGTCTTGTAGGCGATTTCGGCAAGGCACTTGTTCAGGTCCTTGAAGAATACAAGCCCGACCGCATAATTATTGAGCCCTCAGGCGTAGGCAAGCTAAGTGATGTTATCGCCGCAGTACGCAAAATTGACAGCCACGACGTAGAGCTTGACGGCTTTACAACCGTTGTTGACGCGAAAAAATGCAGAATGTATCAGAAGAATTTCGGCGAATTTTTCAATAACCAGATTGAGCATGCAAGCTGTGTAATCCTCAGCCATACTGCTGGACTTTCACAGGAGAAAATCAGCGAGGCAATAGAAATTGTCCGCAAATTCAACGAGACAGCTCCCATAGTTACAACCGATTGGGATGAACTTGACGGCAAGCAGATTGTTGCGGCTATGGTGCAAAAAAATACTCTTGAAAACGAGCTCAAAGAGATGATTGAGCATCAGCATGAGCATCACCACCACGACCATGAGGACGGTCACTGCTGCTGCGGTCACGACCACGAGCATGAACATCACCACCACGACCACGAGGACGGACACTGCTGCTGCGGTCACGACCATGAGCATGAACATCACCACCACGACCACGAGGACGGACATTGCTGCTGCGGTCACGACCACGAGCATGAGCATCACCACCACGACCATGAGGACGGTCATTGCTGCTGCGGTCACGACCACGAGCATGAGCATCACCACCATGACCACGAGGAAGGACATTGCTGCTGCGGTCACGACCATGAACATGAACATCACCATGCTGATGAAGTATTTACAAGCTGGGGCGCAGAAACTCCCAGACCTTATACCGTAGAGGCTATAACAGCGGCTCTGGAGGCTCTTGCAGACGAAGAAAAGTTTGGAATCGTACTCAGAGCAAAGGGCATTGTAGCCGCAGAAGACGGAAAGTGGATTCACTTTGACTATATCCCCGGAACTCCCGATGTCCGTTACGGAAGCGCAGAAACTACAGGCAGACTTTGTGTAATCGGCTCAAAGCTTAATGAAGAAGCTGTTGCAAAGCTTTTCTGCCTTTGATAAGGAGATAGATTATGCCTAATTTCAATCAGGAACCAATTCCCGTATTTTTATTTCTTGGATTCCTTGAAGCAGGAAAAACCCGTTTTATACAGGAAACCATGGAGGATAAGCGCTTTAATTCGGGAGAAAAGACGCTCATACTCTCTTTTGAGGAGGGAATTGAGGAGCTTGATATATCACGCTTTCCGCACAAGGGCAAGAATGTGACAGTAAAGACAATTGAGGATAAAGAAGAAATGAATATCCCAAATCTTGCCCGTATTGCCTATGAATCAAGAGCTGAAAAAATCGTTATTGAGTATAACGGTATGTGGCAGGTAAACGAGCTTCTTGCAAATATGCCTGACAACTGGGGCGTATATCAGGTTATGTTTTTCGCTGACGGTTCTACATTCCTCAATTATAACGCAAATATGAGAAGTCTTGTTGTGGATAAGCTGAATTTTGCGGAATTGACAGTATTCAATCGCTTTGATAAATCCTTTGATGTACAGGAATTCCACAAAATTGTAAGAGGCGTAAGCCGAAGGAGCGAAATCTGCTATGAGTATACTGACGGACAGGTTGCCTATGATGACATTGAGGACCCTCTGCCCTTTGATATCAATGCAGACCACATCGTAATTGATGACCGCGATTATGCTATCTGGTACAGGGATATCATGGACGAGCCTGAAAAATACGACGGTAAGCGTATTACATTCAAGGGACTTGCGGCAATTAACAAGAAATTCCCCGAAAATTCTTTTGCATTCGGCAGACATATCATGACCTGCTGTGTTGACGATATCCAGTATTGCTGGGCGGCGGCTGTGTGGGATAAGCCTGTGGATTTTGACCCGAAAAAATGGCAGATTCTTACAGCTGATATAAAGGTACAGAAGCACAAGGTATACAAGGGAGAGGGACCTGTTCTCTACGTTACTTCTCTTGAACCAGCAGAAGCTCCTGTACAGGAAGTTGCTACATTCTATTAAAAACAGGTGATATAAATGGAAAAGATTAAAATTGGATTTATCGGCGCAGGAAATATGGGTGCCGCAATTATGAAAGGAATTTCCGCCAGTGAAGCAGGAAAAGACATTGAGCTTTATGCTGCTGACCCAAATCCTGAAAAGCTTGAGGCTCTTGCTGAATATGGCGTTATAGCCTGTGCAGACGCTGTTGAGGTTACAGAAAAATGCGGATATGTTTTCCTTGCTGTAAAGCCTCAGGTAATTGAGGGTGTACTTGAAACAATCGCATCTGCTGTTACAGCGGATAAGGTGATTGTATCAATTGCCGCAGGAATTTCCGATGAATTTATAGCTTCAAAGACAATTCCCGAAGCTAAGGTTATACTGGTTATGCCGAATACTCCCTTGCTTTTAGGGGAGGGTGCGTCGGCACTTTCAAGAAATGAAAGCGTAACAGACGAGGAATTTGAGGTTATTCTCAATGTATTCCGTGCCTGCGGAAAGGCATCTGTAGTACCCAAGGACAAGATGAAAGAGATTATTGCAATAAACGGCAGCAGCCCTGCGTTTATATATCTCTTTGCAAAGGGATTTGTGGAATATGCCGATACTGTGGGAATATCCCCGGAAGCCGCACTGGAGCTTTTCAGTCAGAGCCTTATCGGTTCGGCAAAAATGCTGACAGATTCAGGATATACCATTGATGAGCTTATTAAAATGGTATCATCTCCCGGCGGTACAACTCTTGCAGGACTTGACAGACTTTACGAGGGCAAGCTTACAGATACCGTAAAGAACTGCTGTGAAAGCTGTACAAAGAGAGCATACGAATTATCAAAGTAAGGAAATTTCCCAGTAATAAAACCTGTCCTTTCGGCATATGATTTTGTAGAACATGCGAAAGGGTGGATATGCTTGAAAAAATCAGTATATATATCAGGCGGAAATAGTGGAAAGTGGCTTTTGCTGCTTCTGCTCACTGAACTGGCAGGAATTGCCGTCGGCTCATTTGCGGCACTGCATTTCCGAAACAGCGGAATATTGCAGAAATACATATGTCCCGAATTATTCGGCGGAGGCTTTTTTGAAGTATTCACAGGAACACTTCTGACGCTTGCTGTATTTCTTGTATTGGCGTTTTTCTTCGGTTTATCCGTATTCGGACAGCCTGTGGGTGCGGCTCTGCTTATGTGTCTCGGCGCGGAACTGAGCTGTTCAGCGGCACTTATTTACGCTGAAAAAGGAATATCCGCACTGCCTGCTGTTTTGCTGATGTATATGCCTAAAATGGCGGTAATATCGGCTGTTGGCTTATTATCCGTAAGGGAGCTTATGCGCACCTCAACGGGACTTTTAAAAAGTATGACATCGGCAGGCGATACTCCGAATCTCAGAAGCTACTGCATGAGATATGCTGTACTTTTTTCAGCCGCGGTTATAATTTCATTGGCGGACGCTCTGGTGAATAATTTTTTTGGAGTTAATCTATAAGTTGGTTTGGGAGTAATCCCTAAATAAAAATGGAGGAAGTTTAATTTGGGTTTATTTAAAGGTTATGAAAGTTCGGGACCCGGTATTTCAAAATATGCCCCGAAGAAAACAGGAATTGCACTGTTTTTTGATATTTTTTTCAGAAAAATCTGGCAGATTACAGGTCTGAATATGCTGTTTTTCATATTTTTACTGCCGCCATATGTGTCATTTTTTCTGTTCAGCTTTATGAAGAATTATAAGCTGCTGCTGGGTCTGCTCATTGCGCTTTTTGTTGTATTTGCAGTGCTGATTGGTCCTGCAATGGCAGGTCTTACAAAGGTAACGCGGTTATTTGTAATTCAGAAGCATACTTATGTTTTCAGAGATTTTTTCAGAGGCTTCCGCGAAAACTTCAAAAAGGCTGTTGTTGTGGGAATCTTTGATGTTATCGTTGCTTTGTCGGTATTTTCGGGTTATAATCTCTATCCCGACTGGGCGGAGTTTTACAATAATAAGCTGTTTTATATTCCGCTGTTTCTGACAATGACCGTGGGACTTGTGGTATTTTTGATGAATTATTATGTATTCCTCATGATGACGGCAACAGATTTATCGCTGAAAAATCTGTTTAAAAATTCCTTTGCTCTTGCTTTTGCCGCATTGAAGCAGAATGTGATTTCAACAATATTTGTGGTATTCTTTGCTACACTTATGATTATATTCTTTATTGCTATGCCTCCATTTGCACTTCTTATAATTCCGTTTTTCCCAATGGCTCTGACATGGTTTATTGTATGCTTCAACTGCTATCCTGTGATACAGAAATATGTTATAAATCCCTTCTATGAAAGCCGCGGAGAGATTAATCCTGAGCTTACAGACGGTACTGAAGATATTGATGAGGAAACAATATTTGAGGATATGGGCGGCAAGGAAAAGCCTATTGAAAAACGTAAAAAAGGCAAAGGAAAAAGAATTTCTTAAAGGGAACATCTAAAAATTTTAACCGCGCGGAGCACATAACTTCGGGCGGTTTTTCCTTATAGGAGCTGATTTTTTATGAAAATATTTCATCTTTCCGATTTGCATATCGGAAAAAGACTTAAAGAATACTCCATGCTGGAGGATCAGAAATACATACTGGAGCAGATTTGCCATATCTGCGATACTGAAAAAATTGACTGCGTTGTCATTGCAGGGGATATCTATGACAAAACTGTTCCTCCTGCGGAGGCTGTGCAGGTATTTGATGAATTCCTGTACAATCTTTCGCTGAAAAAAATTCCTGTTCTTATAATAAGCGGAAATCACGATTCCGCTGAGCGCGTTTCCTTTGGCGGCCGTGTTATGGCGGCTGGGGGAGTGCATATCGCTCCTGTTTACAGCGGAAAAATTGAGCCTGTTACCCTTTGCGATGAATACGGCGATGTCAATTTCTATCTGTTACCCTTTGTAAAGCCTGCAAATGTGCGGCAGTTTTATCCCGAAAAGAAAATTGAAAGCTATACCGATGCTGTATCTGCTGTTCTGGATGATATTCCTCTTGATACGTCAAAGAGAAATATCCTTGTGACACATCAGTTTGTAACGGGAGCAAAGCTGAGTAAATCTGAGGAATTTTTTATCGGCGGAACTGAAAACGTTGACGGCAGCATTTTTGAAGCCTTCGACTACACGGCTTTAGGTCATATCCACTGTCCGCAATTTGTGGGAAGTAAAAAAATCCGATATTGCGGCAGTCAGCTGAAATATCACTTCGATGAAACAGCGGCGAAGAAAACGTATACCATTGTTGAAATCGGGGAAAAGGGCTGTCTTGAAATAACAGAAATTCCTGTCAAGCCGAGAAAGGAAGTCCGCGAATACAAGGGTACATATGAAAAGCTGACGGATAAGGAATTTTATAAAAATATAAATACAGAGGATTATATCTACATAACTCTTACCGATGAGCAGGATATTCCTGATGCGGCACGAAAGCTGAAAAAAATTTATCCCTATATGTTACAGCTTTTCTATGACAACAGCCGCACACAATCGGTATCTGTTATCCGCAGTGAAATCAGAAATGAATCCCTGCCGCCTATAAGCATATTTACGGAGTTTTATGAGGCGCAGTGCAATCACAAAATGACAGAGGAGCAGGCAAGCTTTATGGAATCCATAATAAAATCAGTGTGGGAGGAGGAACTGCCATGAGACCTCTTAAACTTACTATGAGTGCATTTGGTCCATATGCCGATGTTACTGAGCTTGATATGACGGCTCTCGGAGACAGGGGGCTTTATCTTATAACAGGCGATACAGGCTCGGGAAAAACAACCATATTCGACGCTATAACCTTTGCTCTTTACGGAAAGGCAAGCGGAAGCTCCCGAAATTCTAATATGTTCCGTTCAAAATATGCCGATGATAAAACAGATACATATGTTGAACTGGAATTTGCCTATGGTGACGGAGTGTACAAAATCCGCAGAAATCCAACCTATGAGAGAGTAAAAAAGCGCGGTATAGGCATGGTGGAGGAAAAAGCTGACGCGGAGATGATATTCCCTGACGGACATGTTGTAACAAAAAGCGTTGATGTTACAAATGAAGTGAAAAAGCTGCTGGGAATTGACAGGGAACAGTTTACACAGATTGTCATGCTTGCTCAGGGTGAATTTATGAAGCTTCTTCTGTCCGAGGCGACGGAACGCCGCGAAATTTTCAGACGACTTTTCAAAACCGATTATTTCATGCGCTTACAAGAGAGACTTAAAGCAGAAGTGAAAGCAACTGACAGCCGCTATAAAGCGTCAGCGGCTGGAATTGCTCAGTATATCGGTGGTATAAGATGCCCTGAAAATTCAGAATACAGCGAAATGCTCGAGAAGGCAAAAGAGGGGAGTATCTCCAATGATGCAGTCCTTGAACTTATCAGCGGTATTCTTGAAAAGGATGAAAAGGCTGTTTCTGAATATAACGAACAGGCGGATTTGATATCGGCTGAACTGGAAAAAATCAATAACGAACTGGGAAAATACGAATCAGCGTTAAAGCAGTACGAAGAACTGAAAAACAGCGAAAAGGAATTTGCAACTACTTCTGCGGAGCTTGAAAAGCTGAAAAAAATCTGTGAAAATGCTGCTCTCAATAAGCCTGAAATAGAAAAGGCTGAACGTGAAATTACGCTTATTGAGGCGGAATCTGAGAATTATGACAGACTTGAAAAATTAAAATCGGAATTGAAATCTACGGAAAAAGCCTGTACTGATACTGAGCAGAAAAGTAAAAAGCTTATTGATAATGCCCAAAAAACAAAAAATGCCCTTGAGAATTACAAATCAGAGTATAAAACTCTTGAATCCGCAGGCATTGACAGGCAGAAAACAGAATATGAAATTAAAGAGACAGAAAAACGCATAAACGACGGCAGACAGCTTGCGGAAAATGCAGATAAGCTTTTAAAAGAAATGAAAAAGCTGCAAAAGGCTCAGCAGGAATATACTGTTTCAGCCGACGCTGTAAAGCTCCGAAGCGTACAGCTTGAAGAAATGAAACGTCTCTTTGATGATTGCCGTGCAGGTATATTTGCGGCATCTCTGAAAGGTGGTGAGCCTTGTCCCGTGTGCGGTTCTACGGAGCATCCGAATCCTGCTAAAATGTGCGGAAATCCGCCTGAGGAAAAGGAAATCAAGGAGGCTGAGACTGAATTGAACAGTCTCCGAGATGAAACGGCAAATCTTAATACTAAGGCGGCTGAACTTAATACAAGAGTTAAGGGGATAAAGGAAGCTGTTGAAAAATCTGCGGCGGAATTTTTCGGCTGTAACATTGCTGTTTCAGATATCGGAAAAAAAGCTAAGCAGGCAGTTAAAGAAGCTGAAATAAAACATTATGAACTTTGTGAAAAGCTTGAAGCCGAAAATAAACGGATTCAGCGGAAAAATCAGCTCCATGAGCTTATTCCGCAGACTGAGGAATTGTACAAATCCGCTGATACTGTGCTTAGGGAAACAGAAGTGGAATTGTCTGCACTTCGTACACGACGGGAGGAAGCGGAGAAAAATCTGAAATCTGCGGAATCACAGCTTCGTTTCGGAAGCCGCAGAGAAGCGGAGGAATATATTACTTCTCTTTTGCTGAAAAGGGATAGCCTGAAAAATGCCCTTGAAACTGCGGAGAAGAATCGGCGACAGGGCGAAGAAATTCACAATAATCTGAAAAGCAAAATTGAATACCTGCGAAGTAAGCTTACTGAGGATGTGATTGAAAAAGCCAAGAAAACAGAGGAAAAAAAGCAGATATATCGGGAAAAACATGAGAAAATCAGCGGTATTTCCAAATGTGCGGAATCACGAATAACTGCTAACAGGTACGCTCTGAAAGGAATTGCAGAAGAATCCGCGGCTATGGTTGAAACGGAAAAAAGGCTTACTATGCTGAAAGATTTGTCTGATACTGCAAATGGAAATGTTCAGGGCAAAGAAAAAATCATGCTTGAAACTTATGTACAGATGAGCTATTTTGACAGGGTTATTGCCCGCGCAAACAGCAGATTTATCGTGATGACTGATGGCAGATACGACCTTACACGCCGCGAAATTGCTGTTGATAACAGAAGCAAAAGCGGTCTTGAACTGAATGTAATTGACCATTACAACGGCACTGAGAGAAGTGTGCGAACTTTATCGGGCGGTGAGGCGTTTCTCGCTTCTCTTGCTCTTGCGCTGGGACTTTCCGAAGAGGTTCAGAGCAGCGCAGGAGGTATTATTCTTGATACCATGTTTGTTGATGAGGGTTTTGGTTCTCTTGATGAAGAAACGCTGAATCAAGCTATGAAGTCAATTCAGGGACTTGCAGAGGGAAATCGGCTTGTGGGAATAATATCCCATGTGGGCGAACTCAGAAACAGAATTGACAGGCAGATTGTTGTAACAAAGGATAAAACAGGCGGCAGTCGGATAGAAATAAGGTAAAAAAATTAAAAAATTCCGTATGTTACAGCATACGGAATTTTTGGCGTTTTAGAATGGAAAGAACAAATCGGTATGGAATAAAAGTAAATCAAATATTCCCATAATTATTGCAATTACAGACAGAAAAACGGGGAGTTTTACAAGGTGCGTTTCTCTCTTTCTAACAGCTATGATAATTGCGATTATGCCCAGTATAACGGGAATAAAGCTGTATATTCCCAGAAACCAGTATGAAAGTACAGCTAAAGCTGAAATAATAATTGCGGCTTTGTTGAATTTTCTCTCTATCATAATTAACCTCTTTCCCAAAGTACATACTCTGTATCCGTATTTTCATCATAATACTTTACAAATTTGAATTCTTTTTCATTTATGTTAAATAATGGTGTGCGTTTTTTATTTCCGGGGAACGTAATCATTGCCAATTCATTGACTTTACGGTGATGTAACGTCACAATGTAGCTTTCTTTTTTTGTTTTATCATATCCGTTTTCGGTCATTTTTATGCCGTTTACATCTGCAAACGTAGGATAATAGTAATCGTATGTTGATGCTTCGTTATCAGTACAAAGCCACAGCAAGCCGTCCTCGTCAACCTCAACTTTTACATTTTCAGCCATATTGTATTTTTCATAGTCCATAGCGCAGTCCGTATTAATAAGAAAGAATTGTGCAAACCATAAAGCAGACAATACAAATACAATGCTTACAATTGAAATAACAACTTTTTCAATTCTTGCACGCTTTTTTATACGCTTGAACATTGATACATCGGAATCAGCCTGAATGGCAACATCGGTATTGATTTTATTCAGTTCATTACGGCAGCTTTCACATTCAGCGATATGCTCCGCTACAGCCTGCCTGCTGTCGCCGCTGCACATATTTTCAGCGTAGAGGGGAAGCAGGTCTTTGATTATGTCACATTTGTTATTCATAGTTTTCCTCCTGTTTTTGAATAGTGTCGATTATTTTTAATTTTGCACGGTGAAAAGTCACCGCTGCCCAGTTTTCAGTTTTGCCGAACAATTTAGCAATCTGTTTAAATGATAATTCACCGAATACTCTCAGGGTGAACACCTCTTTGTAAGGTTCTTTCATATCGTGGAGTATCTGATGTATCAGTTCGGCTGTTCCTTCATCTTCAAGGGCGTTTTCTATGGAAACTCCTGTATCAACTGTATCTTCGGGAAATTCCTCAAAATCACGTAGCTTATTTTTTCGGCAATAGTCATAAAATGTATATTTCGCAATCTGACACAGCCACACTCTTACGTCGCAGTCGCCTTTGAATTTATCAATAGATTTCAGCGCCTTGAAAAAGGTTTCCTGCGTAAGTTCTTCGGCAAGATTATCTTCTCTGCAAAGAGATTTTGAATATAAAAATATATCATGGAAATATTTTTTGTAGAGCTCTTCAAACACTGCATTTCCTCCTTTCTGTCTATAAGACGCATGACTTTTTAAAACATTACAAGAATTTAAAAAAATTTTTTCTTTTTTTAACAGGGATAATTATACCACATTATTCGACATAATTCAATGATTTTTTCTCAAAAACCCTTGACATTTTCAATTTAATATGGTATAGTAATACATGAATACTTTATTGATTTAAAGCTTTTAAGCTTTACACATTTGAAAGGACGTGATTTTATGAGTTCAAAAACCGCTACCTTTATAATACTTGCAGTTTATGTTGCTGTAATGATCGGTATAGGTTTTTACACCTCACGAAAAACAAAATCGGCAAATGACTTTATGCTGGGCGGACGAAATGTCGGCTCGTGGCTGACTGCATTCTCCTATGGTACTACATATTTCTCAGCGGTAGTATTTATCGGCTACGCAGGACAATTCGGTTGGAGCTATGGTGTATCTGCCGCGTGGGTAGGTATAGGAAATGCCATAATCGGAAGCCTTATCCCATTTTTCCTCATAGGACGGCGTACCCGACTTATGACAAAGCATATGGGGGCAAAGACGATGCCTGAATTTTTCGAAAAGCGTTTTGATTCCTCAATGCTTAAAACGGTAACATCGCTTATTGTATTTATCTTCCTCATTCCTTATACTGCTTCTGTATATAACGGTCTTTCAAGACTTTTCGGAATGGTGTTTGATTTGGGCGAAAACGGCGGTACAATCATTATACTTCTCATGGCTCTTCTCTCCGCTATATATGTAATTCTCGGCGGTTATAAGGCAACTGCTATAAATGATTTTGTTCAGGGAATTATTATGCTTATTGGTATTGCAACAGTTGTTGTTCTTACAGTACAGGAAAAGAACGGTCTTGCAGCAGCAATTGATTCTCTGAATGCTATTTCTGACAAGAATACTCCCGAAAATACCCTTGGTTCACTTTTCGGACCTGACCCTTTCAATCTTCTTGGAGTTGTAATACTCACATCTCTCGGAACATGGGGACTTCCTCAGATGGTGCAGAAATTTTATGCTATTAAGGATGATGAGGCTATTAAAAAGGGTGCGGTTATTTCCACTTTGTTTGCATTTGTAGTAGCTGGCGGCTCCTACTTTATGGGCGGATTTGTACGTCTTTACTGTACAACAAATCCTGATGAAAGTGGAAAGGCTCTTATTGACGTTGTAAACGGCAAGCCTGTATACGATACTATGGTGCCATCGCTTATTCAGCAGGCGCTGCCAAATATGCTTATCGGACTTGTGGTTGTGCTCGTTCTTTCGGCGTCACTCTCAACTCTTTCATCACTTGTTCTTACATCAAGCTCAACTCTTACAAATGACCTTATAAAGCCAAGAATTAAGAATTTTGATGATAAAAAGCAGATGCTCTGCATTCGTATATTCATTGCTATATTCCTTGTGATATCCGTAATTATAGCCTGCAACAAAAACGCTTCCATTTCAACCCTTATGTCATATTCATGGGGTGCATTATCAGGTGCATTCCTCGGACCTTTCCTCTATGGTCTGTTTATGAAAAAGGCTTCAATTGCGGCTGTAATTGCAAGCTTTGTTACAGGTCTTGGAATTACAGTGGGACACATGATTCTTTTCAGCTTGAATATTCCTGCATTTGACGGATTGAAACAGGCTGTAATCGACCTTAACTGTCCATTGAATCTTCTTTCTCCCGTAAATGCGGGTGCGGTTGCAATGATTGTTTCACTTATCGTAGTACCTGTTGTAAGCAGTTTTACAAAGGCTCCTGCCGAAAAAGTTGTTGCAGAGGCTTTTGACAGTTTGAAAAAAGATTAATATAAAAACCGTGAGAATCAATGAAATTCTCACGGTTTTTTACTTTTTGTAATAATTCTTTCATATTTTTTTGAAAAATGGTATTAAATTATACAAATTGCACAAAAGTATCTGAAAAAGTTTTTGTATTATAAGAATAGAAAAAAGCATATAAAAATGATATAATATATATAGGGAATATTTATTATTTTTTATCGTGTAAATGAGGAGGGGCGTTATGAAAAAAATCAGATTTTCTAATTACATTACTTTAATTATTTCAATGTTTATGTCACTGCTTATTTTTATTGCATTAACTCCTGTGAACGCTTTAGCTGATGATGAATACAGGGCGTTGATTGATACCGGTTTTGAGTCAGGAGAGTTTGAAGAATGGTCTTCATTTGGCAATAAATCAGAAATAATAATTACAAACGATAAGGTATACAGCGGTTTTTCTGCTCTTAAAGTACAAAAACGTGAAGAAGCATGGAGTGGTCCTGCGCTGAATATTACTGACATCATCGCATCAGGAGAGGAATATCTTTTTAGAGCTTATGCAATCAGCGATTCTGCTGAGGAAATAAGTGTGATGATGACTTTGAAATTTGTTGATGAAGCAGGTACGGAGTCTTATATGAATATGTCAACAACTGTTGTTGGAAAAGATAAATGGGTGCTTATGGAAAGTTCTGCTGTTATTCCTGAAAATGTAAATGATGCTATCTTTTATTTTGAAACAGCAAACGGCACGGATGATTTTTGCATAGATGATGTTTCTATTTATGGTTATGGAAAGAAAAATGAAGAAATAGTATATGAAGAAAATGAAACAGCTTTGGAATTTGATTTTGAGGGTAGTACCGGCGGTTGGATTCCAAGAGGCGAAGTACAAATGGAAGTAACTGACAGCTTTAGCTATTCAGGCAATTATTCTCTTTATGTTTCAAGGAAGAATGAACATTGGAATGCGCCTATGGTCAGAATTGCAAGTGTACAGCCAAGGGTTAATTATACTTATTCTGCCTACGTTATGTATATGGAAAAAAATTGTCCAAAAAATCATTCGTTTTCACTGAGACTACAATACAATCTCAATGGTGAGGAGATTTATTCTACTATCAAGAGCAAAGAATTGCAGAATGGTACATGGTCAAAGATTTCAGGAGATTTTATGCTTCCAGCCAATGCCACAAATGTGTATTTTTATGTGCGTGCCGATGACGATAATCAACAGCAGGATTTCGAAAATCTTTCGTTTTATGTTGATAATGTTAAAATTGTTGACAGCACTGCGGCGTTGAGAATACGCAAGCGTAACATAACTATTTTGGTATTTATAGGACTTATCGTTCTTGCGGGTATTTTCTTGCTTGCGAGATATTTTATAAAGAAAAACAATGAAACAAAGGCGGCTATCCGCAGTGCCTGTATTGATTCCATGACTAACGCTTACAATCGTAATACCTATGAGGAAGATATTGCAGAACTTGAAAAGAATACAGAAAAATGCAAAAGAATATTTGTTACAGCCTGTGATGTTAATTTCTTAAAGTACATCAATGATAATTACGGTCATGACAGCGGAGATAAGGCTATTATCCGCTGTGCCGCTGTTTTGCTTAGAGTTGTAGGCAAAAAGGGAAAGGTGTATCGCATAGGCGGCGATGAATTCATGTGTATTACTGATAATGACATGACAGACGCTATAAACGTAGAATTTGCCAGAGAAAGCGCAGATTATAAAGGATATCCTTTTTCTGCAGCTGTTGGTACGGCTTATTTTGATCCTTTTACAGATTTAAGCGGTCCTGATATTAAAGTTCTTGTGGCAAGAAGTGATAAGGCAATGTACGAACACAAAGTTGAAATTAAAAAGAATGTGGATTTTATAGACTGATATTTATTTGTGTCAAAAAATGCTGCAATCGCAATATTTGGTAAGTTTTCTTCATTCAGCAAAAAATGACTTGAATTATTCATACATTATTAATATAATATATTTAAGACAGTGAAATTTGTTTTGCGGTTTTGCTGCCTATAGGGGAACATATGGATTATTAATTGTAAAATCATCTTTATGAAAGTGGGGTTTACAATGAACAAATTTATTAAAAAAACTGCCTGCGGATTGTTCAGCATTATGCTGAGTGCAGCACTTATTCCAGCCGCATTTACAGCAAACGCTTATCAGGAAACAGGTAAAACGGACGGTTACGATTGGGAACTGTGGAATCAGGACGGTAAAGGTACAGTCAGTATGAACGTGGGTGACAACGGTTCATTTGATTGCAGTTGGACAGGTATCGAAAACTGTCTGTTCCGTACAGGTCAGAAGTTGGGAAGCACAAAGACATATGACGAGTATGACGGTATTTACCTTGATTACGATGTTGACTACTTCCCAAAGGGCAATTCGTATATGTGTGTTTATGGCTGGACAGAAAACGGTAATTGTAAATATCCTACTGTTGAGTATTACATCGTAGACGCATGGGGATCATGGAGACCACCAGGAGCAACTAACTCTCTGGGTACTGTTGAGGCAAACGGTCACAAGTACGATATCTACAGAACGGAAAGAGTAAATCAGCCTTCAATTCACGGTACTGAGACATTCTATCAGTACTGGAGTGTTCGTCAGGATAATCCTGCACGCAACAACGCTGAGACAAATATAAGCGGCCGTATCAGTATTTCCAAACATTTTGAAGCATGGGAAGATGCTGGTATGGATATGAGCGGTGTGATGTATGAGGTTGCTCTTAATGTTGAGGGTTATCAGTCAAACGGTTCAGCAAAGGTTAATTCAAATCTTGTAACATACGGCGAGGGACACGGCGATGAGGGTGCTGTTATCAAGCCCACAGAGCCTGTTGAGCCTGATTCAGAGGGTTACTACTATAACGATACATTTGAAAACGTTGAGGGCGAGTGGACCGGCAGAGGTTCTGCATCTGTCAAGGCAAGCGGTGGAACTCTTGCTGTAACGGGCAGAACTGAATCATGGAATGGAGCTATTACTTATCTTGATCCTGCGGCTTTCAGAGCAGGGGAGACATACAGCTTCGGTGTTGATGTTATGCAGAATGAATCTTCTTCCGAGGATTTCAAGCTTACTTTACAGTGTACACTTGACGGCGAAGAACAGTATCTTTCAGTTGCTGAGGGTACAGGCGCAAATGGCGAGTGGGTTACACTTACAAACGATGCTTATACAATTCCCGAGGGTGCACTGAATTGCTACCTTTACGTTGAAACTGTTGATACTACAACAGATTTCTTCATGGATAATGCCAAGGGCGCTTTAGAGGGGGTGATCACTGACAACGGAGGAAATACCCCCGGTACTTTGGGTGGTGCTGTCGGTGATCTCGATAACGACGGTGTTATTGACGTTTTTGATCTTATTCTTGAAAGGAAAGCGGTTGTAAATACATTTGCAGGTTCTGCGGCTAATAAGGCTGCTGATATTGACGGAAACGGTTCAGTTAATGTAAATGACCTTGTTCTGCTTTCCAAGTTCCTTCTTGGTGAAATTAACAAATTCCCACAGGTGACAACTACAAAGCCTCCTGTTACTACAACTACAACAAAGAAGCCTGATGTTATTACAACAACTACAAAGGCTCCAAGTAGTAATGTTGACGGCGCTGCTTATATGGATTCAATCAGAAATTCCATTACAGCAAATGTTCCAAGCAATATTACAGGCAGTTCAAATAACGGCTGTAAGGAAGAAAAGATTTCTTATTACTCATCAATTGCAAAGAAGAATAAGAATGCAGTTGTAATTCTTCCTCCTAACTACAGCACAAGCAAGAAATATCCTGTTGTTTATGTAAATCACGGAATCTTCGGTTCTGAAAACGACATGGTGGGCTATTGTAAGTCTATCGGCGGAAATCTTATGGCGGCAGGCGAGGCAGAGGAAATGATTCTCGTAAGCTGTGCTATGTACACAAGCCAGAATTCTGACCAGTGCGGAGGCTTTACTGCTGAGGAATGTGCTAAATATGACGCATTCAGAGAGGATCTCATCGAGTGCCTTATGCCTTATATGGAAGAGCATTACTCTGTAGCAACAGGCAGAGAGAATACAGGTATCTGCGGTTTCTCAATGGGCGGCAGAGAATCCCTCTATATTGGCATTACAAGACCTCAGTATTTCGGATATATCGGTGCAGCTTGTCCCGCTCCCGGAATTACTCCCGCACAGGATAGCTTTATGGTACATCCCGGAAATATGCAGCCTTCTGAATTCAAAATTCAGGATCATCAGTATGACCCATATATTCTTATGATTACAGGCGGCACCAACGATACTGTTGTAGGTACATTCCCAAAACAGTATCACGAAACACTTACAACAAACGGACAGCCTCATATCTGGCAGGAAATTCAGGGCGGCGGACACGATGCAAATTGCGTAAATCCTCTTATGTACAATTTCCTCAAGAATGCTTTCAAGGCAGGCAAGTAAAAAAATCTTCCCCGATTTCTTTTTAGAAGTCGGGGATTTTGTTGGAAAAATCTTTGCGATTTGCACTTGACAAAACTGATTTTATACTGTATAATAACAGTATATTAAAAAGGCTGTGATGAAGAGTAGTAGTCATATTTTCGATTTCAGAGAGCTGTTGGTTGGTGCGAAACAGTATGAGAGGTATGATGAAGTAGCTTCGGAGCTGTATGGGCGAAGATTTTTATTGTGTAGTTCATAACGTGTTTCTCACGTTACAGGGAAAGAGGTTGTATGACTTCGCAGAGTGCAGAGCGTATGCTCTGAATTCAGGTGGTAACACGGACTATGTTCGCCCTGAACCTATTTTACGGTTCGGGGCGTTTTTATACCCGAATCAATTTATCAAAAGGAGAATTTTAAAATGGCAAAGGAACTTGCTAAATCCTACAATCCCAAGGATTTTGAGGACAGAATTTATGCTGCATGGAACGACAACGGATGCTTCCGTGCAGAGGTTGACGAAAAGAAAACACCCTATACTATCGTAATTCCGCCTCCGAACATCACAGGACAGCTCCATATGGGACACGCCCTCGATGAAACACTTCAGGATATCCTTATCCGCTGGAAACGAATGAGCGGCTATTCTGCTCTCTGGCTTCCCGGAACAGATCACGCAGCTATCGCAACAGAAGCTAAGATCGTTGAGGCTATGCGCAAGGAAGGCGTTACAAAGGAAGACCTCGGACGTGACGGCTTCATGGAACGTGCATGGGAATGGAAAAAGCAGTACGGCGGACGTATCTGCGAACAGCTCAAGAAGCTCGGTTCATCATGCGACTGGTCAAGAGAACGCTTCACTATGGACGAAGGCTGCTCGAAGGCTGTTAAGGAAGTTTTCGTAAAATACTACGAAAAAGGTCTTATTTACAGAGGCGAAAGAATTATCAACTGGTGCCCTAAGTGCAAAACCTCTCTCTCTGATGCAGAAGTAACCTACGAAGATCAGGCTGGTCATTTCTGGCACCTCCGCTATAAGATCAAGGATTCTGACGGTTATCTTGAACTCGCTACAACCCGTCCGGAAACACTTCTCGGCGATACCGCTGTTGCTGTAAACCCCAACGATGAGCGTTACAAGGATTTAGTCGGCAAAATGGTTATCCTTCCTCTCGTTCACCGTGAAATCCCTATCGTTGCTGATGATTACGTTGAAATGGACTTCGGAACAGGCGTTGTAAAGATCACTCCGGCACACGACCCCAACGACTTTGAAGTTGGTCTTCGACACAAGCTCCCGATCATTAATGTAATGAACGACGACGCTACTATCGTTGAGGATTATCCCAAGTACGCCGGAATGGACAGATACGAAGCAAGAAAGGCTATCGTTGCTGATCTCGAAGCTGAAGGTGCTCTTGTTAAAATCGAAGAATACAGCCACAATGTAGGTACCTGCTACCGCTGCGGAACTACCGTTGAACCTAAGGTTTCTACACAGTGGTTCGTTAAGATGCAGCCCCTCGCTCAGCCCGCTATCGACGCTGTAAAGAACGGCGATACTAAGTTTGTTCCTGAGCGTTTCGACAAGATCTACTTCCACTGGCTTGAAAATATCCGTGACTGGTGTATCTCCCGTCAGATTTGGTGGGGACATCAGATCCCTGCATTCTACTGCGACGAATGCGGCGAAATGATCGTTACAAAGGAGGATTCCGCTGTTTGTCCAAAGTGCGGCAAGCCTATGAGACAGGATCCGGATACTCTTGATACATGGTTCAGTTCTGCTCTCTGGCCTTTCTCTACTCTCGGCTGGCCTGAGAAAACAGCTGATCTCGACTATTTCTACCCCACAAATACACTCGTTACCGGCTATGATATCATCTTCTTCTGGGTTATCAGAATGATGTTCAGCGGTCTTGAAAATATGGGCAAGGTTCCTTTCGATACTGTTCTTATTCACGGTCTTGTCCGTGACGCTCAGGGACGCAAGATGTCCAAATCCCTCGGCAACGGTATTGATCCGCTTGAGGTTATCAACGAATATGGTGCAGATGCTCTCCGCTTCATGCTTGCTACCGGAAATTCTCCCGGAAACGATATGCGTTACATCGACGACAAGGTAAAGGCTGCGAGAAACTTCGCAAACAAGCTCTGGAATGCTTCACGCTTCATCATGATGAATCTCCCCGAAGACTTTGAATTCAAGGGACTTCCTGAAAAGCTTGAAATCGAGGATAAGTGGCTTATCAATAAATTCAACCTCCTTGCTAAAGAAGTAGGTGAAAATCTCGACAAGTACGAGCTTGGTATCGCTTCACAGAAAATCTACGACTTCATCTGGGATATCTACTGCGACTGGTACATCGAGCTTACAAAGCCCCGTATTCAGGCTGGCGGCGAATCCAAGGCAAGTGCACAGGCTGTTCTTGTATGGGCAATGCAGGGTATGCTGAAGCTTCTCCACCCCTTCATGCCGTTCATCACTGAGGAAATATGGCAGGTTCTCACAAATGAGAAATCCATGATAATCCTTGAAACATATCCCACATACGACAGCACTATCGACTACTCCGCAGAGGAAAAGTCATTTGAAAAGATAATTTCAGCTATCAAGGCTGTAAGAAATACACGCACTGAAATGAACGTTCCGCCGTCAGTAAAGGCTAAGCTTATCATCGAAACTGACGAGCCTGAGCTTTACTCATCATGTGCGGCATTCTTCGAGAAGCTTGCTTCCGCTTCTTCTGTTGAGGCAGGTGCAGCTGTGGAGCATGAAAACTGTGCAAATGCAGTTACAGATTCCGCAAGAATTTTCATTCCTATGGACGAACTCGTTGACAAGGAAAAGGAAATCGCTCGTCTTGAAAAGGAAAAGGCTAAGGTTCAGAAGGATCTTGACTTCCTCAGCGGAAAGCTCAATAACCCCGGATTTGTTGCTAAGGCTCCCGCACAGCTTATCGAGGCTGAAAAGGCTAAGCTTGCAAAGGCTGAGGAAAAAATGGCTAAGATCGAGCAGTCAATTGCCGCATTCAAGGCATAAAATGACAATCAACAGGGAAGATATCTTCCGCTATGTCAGGGAAAAATACAGCACCTCTCCCGATTATCCGTGGGAGAGGGACGCTGATTCCGCTGTACTCAGAAAATCAAACAAAAAATGGTACGGACTTGTCATGAACATCCGCAGAAGCGTTATTGACGGAAAAAGCGAGGGCTGCACTGATATCCTCAATGTAAAGTGCAGTCAGCTTGTCCGTGAAGTGCTTATAGGCGAAGGGAAGGCAATTCCGGCTTACCACATGAACAAACGGCTGTGGATAAGTATTCCCCTTGATGGTGGAATATCATTTACTGAAATCTGCGGTGTAATCGACGAAAGTTATGAGTTGGTGAAGTGATTATGATTAAACACATTGTAATGTTCAAATTCAAAGCAACAGAGGGAATGAGCGAATACGACAACGCTCTTGAAGCAAAAAAGCGTTTCGAGGACGTAATTGCAAAGGTTGAGGAGCTTAAAAATGGCGAGCTTGTTATCAACTCCGCTGACGCTCCTGAAAGCAATTACACAATCGCTCTTATCTGCGATTTTGACGATATAGAGGGACTTAACGCATATCAGGTACATCCGGCACACGTTGAGTTTGCAAAATTCATAGGCACAGTAAAGACAGAACGTGCCTGCATTGATTACGAATTTTAATGCGTGATATGCATTAAAAATAAATAATATTGCCGTTAGCACTGTACGGCAGAAAACGGAGGGAAAAAACATGACAAACTTAAAAGGAAAATGGGCACTTCTCACTGGTGCAAGCAGAGGAATCGGATATCTTTCTGCAATCGAAATGGCTAAACAGGGCTGTAATCTCGTACTTCACAGCCGCAGAGCAGAGCACTGTCAGAAGGTTCTTGATGACGTAAAGGCTCTCGGAGTTGACGCTTATGTCGTTGAAGCAGAGCTTTCCGATCTTGATTCTGTTGAAAAAATGCTCGCTGAGATCGATGCAAAGGGTACTCCCATTGACATCATACTCAACAACGCCGGACTTCAGATCGCATACCGTACTGAATATCTCAAAACTCCTGTATCTGACTATGATATCAGCTTCAAGGTAAACACAACTGCTCCTATGATGATCTGCTATCACTTCCTGCCTCAGATGGCTGAGCGTGGCTTCGGAAGAATCGTTAATACTACAAGCGGTATAAATCTTGAACCTGAACAGGCTGGATATTCCGCTGCAAAGGCTGCTCTCAACAAAGTAACTATCGACCTTGGATTAAAATATCAGGGAACTGACGTTATTCTCAGTCTTGCTGATCCCGGCTGGTGCAGAACTGATCTCGGTGGCCCTAACGCTCCTAATTCACCTGAAAGTGCACTCCCCGGAGTTCTTGTAGGAGCATTTGTAAACGACGGCAAATCCGGAAGAATCTTCTCTGCACAGGAGTTCTCAGGCATGAGCCTTGAGGACGCTGTTGCAAAGGCTGAGTCTCAGGACAGTCCCTACTGATATGAATTTTGATCAGGCTATGGAATTCATCGGCTC
>CALGTV010000084.1 GCA_937902395.1 uncultured Ruminococcus sp. | reverse complement strand
GATTTAAAGCAGTGGCGCAGTTTATTTGGGTATGTATCGCAGGAATCGCCACTCATGAATGGAACAATTCGGGATAATGTGACTTATGGCGAAAGTGACGTTGTAGAAGCAGATATTATTCGCGCATTAGAAAACGCTTATGCATGGGATTTTGTTCAACAATTTGAAAAAGGGTTAGATACAGAAGTAGGAGAGGGAGGCATTAAATTATCAGGTGGGCAAAGGCAGCGAATTGCAATTGCACGTGCAATTGTAAATAATCCCAATATTATTCTCGCTGATGAACCAACAGGTTCTCTTGATACAAAAACAGGAACTGATATTTTTAATCTTTTAAAAGGTTTTAGTGACAACGGAAAAACCGTTGTTATAAAATACGGCGGTAATGCTATGATTGACGATGAATTAAAACAGCAGGTTATGGAGGACTTGGTTCTTTTATGGCTTATCGGTGTTAAGCCTGTTCTTGTTCATGGCGGTGGACCTGAAATTTCTGATATGCTCAAAAAAGTGGGCAAGCAGAGTGAATTTGTTGATGGTCTTCGCGTTACAGATAAAGAAACTGCAGAAATAGTACAGATGGTTCTTGCAGGTAAAATCAACAAAAGTCTTGTTAACCTTATCCAGACCAAAGGCGGTAAGGCTATGGGTATTTCAGGTATCGATGGTCAGATGATTAAGGCTGAGGTCAAGGACGAGCGTCTCGGATTCGTTGGAAAAATCACAGATGTAGACGTTGAACCGATTAATGACTTACTTGAAAAAGGCTATATTCCCGTTGTTTCGACTGTAGGTTGTGACAACCAGGGTAATGTTTATAATATTAATGCCGATACGGCTGCCGCATATATTGCAGGCAAATTAAATGCTGAACGTCTTATTACAATGACAGATATCGCAGGCATTTTAAGAGATAAGAACGACCCAAGCTCACTTATTGCTCATATCGACACAGTTGGTATCCGTAAGCTTATTGAAGATGGTACAATATCTGACGGTATGATTCCTAAGGTGCAGTGTTGTCTTGATGCAATTGATATGGGTGTTAACAGAGTTATCATTATGGACGGCAGGGTAGAGCACTCACTCCTTATTGAAACTCTTACTGACGAAGGTGCAGGCACAATGGTAGCGGAGGATTTTAATTATGACTATGAATGTTAAAGCTTTAGACCGTGAGTATATAATGGGAACATACTCACGGTTTCCTCTTACTCTCACAAAAGGAAAAGGCTCCAAAATTTATGATGACGAGGGTAAGGAATATATTGACTTAGGCTCAGGTATTGCTGTAAATATCTTTGGTATAGCTGATGATGAGTGGGCAAATGCCGTAACAGCTCAGCTTACTGCTTTGCAGCACACTTCAAACTTATATTATTCTGAGCCTTGTGCTAAGCTTGCAAAAGCACTTTGCGAGAAAACATCTATGAGCAAGGTTTTCTTCTCCAACAGCGGTGCCGAAGCTAATGAGTGTGCTATTAAAGCTGCCAGAAAATACGCTTCTGAGAATCTTCCTGAGCTTAATCCCGTAATGCTCACTCTTGTAAATTCTTTCCACGGCAGAACTATTGCTACAATTTCTGCCACAGGTCAGGATGTATTCCATAGGGACTTCAAGCCTCTCGTAGAGGGCTTTGAGCATACTCCCGCAAACGATATCGAGACACTTGAGAAAAATGTAAAAGAGCTTAAACCCTTTGCAGTTATGTTCGAGTGTGTTCAGGGTGAGGGTGGCGTAATAGCGCTTGAACCCGAATTTGTAAAGGCTATAGCTGAACTTTCAAAGGAAAAGAATTTCCTTATTATTGTTGACGAGGTTCAAACAGGTAACGGCAGAACGGGTAAGTTTTACGGCTATATGAATTATGGTATCACACCTGATGTTGTCACTACTGCTAAAGGTCTTGGCGGCGGTTTGCCCATCGGTGCGGTGCTCCTCGGCGAAAAGGCAGAGGATGCCCTTGTTCCAGGCACTCACGCTTCCACCTTCGGAGGAAATCCCATCTGTGCGGCAGGTGCGCTTAACGTGGTTAACCGTCTTGATGAGAAGTTTCTTAAAGGCGTGGAAGAACGCTCTAAGTTTATCATTGACGAGCTTTCAGGTGCTAAGGGCGTTAACGGCATCAGCGGAATGGGGCTTATGCTTGGCATCGACTGCCAGCGTCCCGTCAAAGAAGTTATTGCCGACGCCATGGACAAAGGCGTGCTTTGCATTACTGCAAAGACAAAACTCAGACTTTTGCCTCCGCTTAACATCAGCTTTGACGAGCTGAAAACGGCGGTTGCTGTGCTCAAAGAGGTTCTTGAAAAATAACCTGTTGCGCCTAAGATTTCGCTTTACTTAACTTAAAATTGACTTTATTCTAAGGCTGTTACCGTTTGGAGAATTTCGGTAACAGCCTTTTTACGTGCTCTAAACTTGTTACTTTGTAATTTGCTGTTGTCTGCTTAAAACTATTTACTTTTCAGTTTGACTGTGGTATGCTATAATTAGAATACGATAAAAACTTACCTTCCGTACTTGAAAGGGGTTTTAGAGATGACGCACATTAATTGGAATGGCTTTAATCCGGGTCCGTGGCAGGATGAAATCAACGTAAGAGATTTTATCCAGCGTAATTACACCGAGTTTAAGGGAGAGGGCAATTTCCTCGCTTCCCCCACAAAGCGTACTCTTGATTTGATGAAAGAAGTAAACCGTTTGCTCGCCTTGGAGCGTGAAAAGGGTGGAGTTTTGGACATTGACACGGAGACGGTTTCCTCCCTTACCAGTTATGCCACGGGTTACATTGATAAAGAAAAAGAGATTATTGTCGGCTTGCAGACCGACAGCCCGCTCAAGAGAGGCGTTAACCCCTTTGGCGGAATTCGTATGGCAAGGCAGGCGTGCAACGCTTACGGGTACAAACTGAGCGACAACGTGGAGAAAGAGTTCTTGTACCGCACCA
>CALGTV010000083.1 GCA_937902395.1 uncultured Ruminococcus sp. | reverse complement strand
GCAATTGCATTGGCGGCATTTTCACGGATATCCTCTATAAGTCCGGAAACTGCGTCATTCTGCTCCGGAGTTTCTTCATCCTCGTTCTCCGGCTGTACGTCAGCTGTATTTTCATCTGTCACTATCGGCTCAACTGCATCAGATATACCATTTATGGCGGCAAGTGCGGCTTCTATGAGATCAGTTGCCGATTCTGTTTTATTGTCCTCATCATTTCCAGCAGAATCGTTATTAAAAAGATCTCCTGATTCAGCGTCAGCCTCGGGGATATCGTCATTATCTGATTCTTCCACGGAATAATTCTTCTTACTTTTCTTTGAGAAAAGTCCTTTTTTCTTCTTTTTTGAGGTCTGGTTTTCCGGTGTGCTGTCAGAAATCTGTTCTGGTTCAAGAACATCCTCAGTCTCAGGAAGCTCAGGAGCAATTTCCTCAGAGATCTCCTCCTGTACGGAAATCGGCTCAACTTCTGATTCCTGTTCAGGCTCAGAGATCACCTCAGGCTCAGGAATCATTTCGGGTTCATGGATTACCTCAGGCTCAGGAATCATTTCAGGTTCATGGATTACCTCAGGCTCAGGAATCACTTCGGGTTCATGGATTACCTCAGGCTCAGGAATTGTTCCTGTAAGGTTCATTCTGAAATTTTCAGCTCTAAGACGTTCCTGTCTTTTCTTTTCCTCCTCCTGACGCAGAAGCTCCTCGTAATCAGGAAGCTCTCCGGTAATCACAACCTTTTTCTTCTGAGGTGGAGCTGCAACCGGCTTCGGCTGCGGAACAGGCTTCACTGCCGCTTCTGCCGACGCCTTGTCCTCCTTTCCGTCAAGCTCGTTAAGGATATTTTCCGCAAGGGAAGGCTTTTTTTCAACTGTCAGTGCATTCAAAAGGTCTTCAACTGACATATTATCGTAAACGCTTTTATTTTTTACAGGTTTTACCTTTGACGGTGCTGCTTTTTCAGGGGTGCTTCCTCTGAGACTATTGAGCATATCGTCAAGATCTTTTCTGATAGCCATTACGACCTCCAAAATAAATTAAAATTAAGAAAAATATTTTTATCTTATCTGTCCGTTTCCATTAATGAGATATTTTATCGTTGTAAGCTCTTTGAGTCCCATAGGACCTCTCGCATGGAGCTTCTGGGTTGAAATTCCGATCTCTGCACCGAATCCGAATTCTCCGCCGTCAGTAAATCTTGTTGAAGCATTTACATAAACAGCGGCAGCGTCAACGCATCTCTGGAACTTTTCTGCACTTCTCACTGAGCTTGTAACGATACACTCGGAATGACGTGTGGTATATTTTCTGATATGAGCAATAGCCTCGTCGATATCCTCCACAACCCTTACCGCAATTACGAAATCATTGAATTCTGTGGCATACTCCGTCTCCGTAGCCTTTTCAACAGAATCGCCGAGAACAGCAATTGTTGTATCGCAGCCATATATCTTCACGTTATGATTCTCAAAGCGTTCTGCAATCATCGGCAGGAACTTTTCGGCAATATCCTTATGAACAAGCAGTGTCTCGATTGCATTGCATACAGAAGGACGCTGGGTTTTTGCGTTATCTGTTATATCCACAGCCATGTCAAGGTCTGCGGAAGCGTCAACGTAAACATGACAGTTGCCGGCACCTGTCTCAATTACGGGAACAGTAGCATTCTTTACTACTGCCTGAATGAGATTTGCTCCGCCTCTCGGAATAATAACGTCAACGTATCCGTTGAGACGCATAAGCTCCGTTGTTGTCTCACGGTCTGTATTCTCAACAACCTGTACCATATCGGCAGGAAGTCCTGCTTCCTCAATAGCCTTACGCATTATATTTCCAAGGCATACATTGGAGTTTATAGCCTCTTTGCCGCCTTTAAGGATGACAACATTTCCTGTTTTCAGACAAAGAGCCGCCGCGTCAACTGTAACATTCGGACGTGACTCAAAGATTATGCCGATAACTCCCAGCGGTACACGGGTTTTGATTATCTGCAAGCCGTTCGGACGATTTCCGCCGCCTACAACCTCGCCGATAGGATCAGCGAGGGCGATAATTTCATTGACTCCCTTTGCAATATCCTCAATACGTTTTTCATCAAGCCTGAGTCTGTCCTGCTTTGCTTCAGTCATTCCGTTTGCCTTTGCATTGGCGATATCCTTGGCATTTTCAGCAATTATAAGCTCCTTGTTCTCAATAAGTGCCTTTGATATTGCCGCAAGTGCCTTGTCCTTAATCTGACTTGACACTCCAGCCGATGCCGCCTCGGCTGCCTTTGCTCTTTTTCCAAGTTCCTCTGTATAGCTCATTATAGTCACCTCTTAGATTTGAATATTGTTCCTATTTCCTTATTTTCAAAAAGATCGTAAAGAAGTTCGGGATCTCTGCCGTTCATGATAACCATGTCGATTCCCGCTTCTGTTGCTATCTTGGCGGCATTTATTTTTGTGGACATACCACCTGTGCCCAGTCCGGAGCCTGCACCGCCTGCCATCTGCTCAATCTTCGGTGTAATTTCCTCTACCACAGTAATCGGCTTTGCATCGGGGTTCTTCCTCGGATCATCGTCATAAAGGCAGTCGATGTCTGAAAGAATCAGCAGCAGATCTGCATGAGACAGCTCCGCAACGAGTGCTGAAAGCGAATCGTTTTCTCCGATTTCAAGTTCCAGCTCGTCAATCGCTATTGTATCGTTTTCGTTCACGATCGGGATAACATCCATTCCGACAAGCGTTTCGATTGTATTCTTGAAGTTCTCGCAGTGATTGGCGTTATTGATTATCGTCTTTGTCAGAAGTATCTGTGCAACCGTGACGCTGTATTTTGCAAACATATCGTCATAGACGTGCATCAGCTCGCACTGACCGATAGCCGCAACCGCCTGCTTTGCCTTTGTTTCCTTCGGCTTTTCGGGAAGTCCCAGCTTACCGGCACCAAGTCCCACAGCTCCGGACGATACCATAATTATCTCGCGTCCTGAGTTGTGAAGATCAGAAATTACCCTGACAAGGTTCGTCATTCTTCTTATATTAAGTTTTCCCGTAGCATGGGCAAGTGTTGATGTACCCAGCTTTATAACTATTCGTTTTTTTTCAGAAATATTTCTCATAAAAATGCTTCTTTCAGTTTACTTTGTTTATCGGAGTTCCGTTCTGCCATGCTCTCAGATTTTCACATACTATATCAACAAGACGCTCCCGTGTTTCGAGGGCAGCCCATGCTGTATGCGGAGTAATACAACAATTTGCAGCATTTTTCAGCGGAGTATCCGGCGACATCGGCTCCTGTTCCAGAACATCGACGTATGCAGCAGATATTACTCCGGCATTGAGTGCCTCTGCAAGAGCGTTTTCATCTGCGATTCCTCCTCTTGCAGTGTTTATAAGCACGGCATTCTTTTTCATTCTGCTAAGGAGTTCTTTATTTATAATGCCCTTTGTTTTCTCCGTAAGCGGACAATGGAACGTCAAGATATCTGCTTTTTCAGCGGCTGTATATACATCCGTAACCTCGTAGGGACAACTTTCCGGTGCTGTTCTCGTGGAGACGATAACGTTCATTCCGAAGGCACTGCCGATTTCAGCAACACGCTTTCCGATTGAACCGTATCCGACAACTGAAAGCGTCTTTCCGGCAAGCTCTCCGATAGGCAGAGGAAAGAAAGAAAATGTAGCTGAGCGTTCCCATTCGCCTGATTTTACAAGATCGTCGTAATCTCTTATACGGCTGAAATGATCGAGGATATATGCAAAAACCTGTTGTGAAACGGCATTTGTAGAATACTGTCCGGCATTGCAGACCGTAATTCCCTTTTCTGTTGCCGCTTCTAAATCCACATTGTTGTAGCCGGTAGCAAAAAGTCCTACATACCTGAGATTCGGACAGGAATCCATAATCTCACGGGTAATTGGAGTTTTATTGCAGAGTACTATTTCAGCGTCTCCTATGCGTGAAGCTGTTTCCTCCGGCTTTGTAAGAGGAAAGAATTCAGCTTCGCCCGACTCTCTTAGCTTATCCTCAGAAATATCACCGCTGAAATTCACTGTTGACCAGTCGGTAATTACAATTTTCAAGCTTCTTCCTCCGTTTCAGATTCTTTGCTGTCTGCGTCGGATTCTTCCTTATCATCGGGTTCCTCAGCTTCTTCTGATTCTGCATCTTTTTCACTTTCGACAGGTGCCTTGAAGATCACTGATGTTGCAGCCGCCGCAAGAATCAGTACTGCTTCGGCTATTCCGAGTCCGTAAAAGAGCGTTCTACTCTCTGAAAGCCAGATAATAAGTGAAGCCGGAATTGCAATTGCCATGATAAGCTGGTACGGACGCTTCTGTGTAAAAAAGCGGTATGCAAAGAAAATCGCACCAATGCAGGCAAATATCAGGTGCATTTTGAATGGGAAAGGGAAAAGTGATGGGTTTTCAACTTCTGCCTGCTGTGTCAATGCGAAAATATCAAAGTAATTCATAATAGCTCCGTTCTGCCGTTCCCTGAGATACTTTTCCGAAACAGCATATTTTTTCTGATTTTAACAATACTTTATTATTATAGCATACTTTCAACGGAAATTCAACCGGTTTTTCAAAAAAATTCCAGCTGATAAGCGAAACCTGCAATAGACACATGATGACAAAAAAAGCGGCTGAAAATATCCAGCCGCCTTTTAATTTACTTTTTAAGCTTCATTGCTTCCTTTACTGTCTTTACGATATTATCAGCAGAAAGCCCGAATTCCTTGAGAAGATCAAGTGCAGGTCCGGAATGACCATACTCGTCATTAACGCCGATTTTAACAACAGGAACAGGACACATTTCTGTAACCGTTTCAGCAACAGCAGAACCAAGTCCGCCGATAACGCTATGTTCTTCAGCAGTAACGATAAGTCCTGTTTTCTCTGCACACTGAGCGATAAGCTCCTTGTCAAGAGGCTTGATAGTGTGAATATTCACAACCTGAGCTGAGATTCCTTCCGCTTCAAGTACCTTTGCAGCCTCAGCCGCCTCGTTTACCATGAGACCTGTTGCAACAATTGTAACATCTGTTCCCTCGCGAAGAACTACACCCTTGCCAAGCTCGAATTTATACTCATCTGCATTATTGATTACCGGAACCGCAAGACGTCCGAAACGCATATATACAGGACCATTGAAGTCAAGTGCAGCCTTTACAGCAGCCTTAGCTTCAACATCATCACATGGGTTGATAATTGTCATTCCGGGAATTGTTCTCATAAGAGCAATATCCTCGTTGCACTGGTGTGTTGCACCGTCCTCACCGACAGAAATTCCGGCATGAGTAGCACCTATCTTCACGTTGAGGTGAGGATATCCAATTGAGTTTCTTACGATTTCATAAGCTCTGCCAGCAGCAAACATTGCAAATGTACTTGCAAACGGAATCTTTCCGCACGCTGAAAGACCTGCTGCAACGCCCATCATATTGGCTTCGGCAATTCCGCAGTCGAAAAAGCGTTCCGGATATGCCTTCTTGAAGATACTCGTCTTTGTGGCTGCTGCAAGGTCAGCGTCAAGAACAACGAGGTCCTTGTATTCCTGTGCAAGATCACGAAGAGCCTCGCCGTAGCTGTCTCTTGTTGCCTTTTTAATTACATCTGCCATGATCTCAGCCCTCCAATTCCTTTAACTGTGCGTTAAGCTCTGCCATTGCCTGATCGTACTGCTCCTTATTGGGAGCTGTTCCGTGCCAGCTTACCTGATTTTCCATAAAGGATACGCCCTTGCCCTTTGTAGATTTCTGAATAATAGCAACAGGCTTTCCTGTAACTGTTTCAGCCTCAGCAAAAGCCGCGTCAATGCTGTCAAAATCGTGAGCATCCATTGTGATTACGTGCCAGCCGAAAGCTGCAAATTTATCTGTGATAGGCTCAGGTGAGCATACCTCTGTGATAGGTCCGTCAATCTGGAGACCGTTGTTATCAACGATTGCAACAAGATTATCAAGCTTATAGTGAGCCGCAAACATAGCAGCCTCCCAAACCTGACCTTCCTCAATCTCACCGTCGCCTAAGATTGTGTATACTTTGTAGGACTTATTATCAAGCTTACCAGCAAGAGCCATACCAGCTGCTGCAGAGATACCCTGTCCGAGAGAGCCGCTGGACATATCAACTCCGGGGATATGAATGCAGGGATGTCCCTGTAAAAGTGCACCGATGTGACGGAGGGATTTCAGCTCCTCCTCAGCAAAATAGCCTTTCTGTGCAAGAACGGAATAGAGCGCAGGTGCAGTGTGTCCCTTTGAGAGAACAAGTCTGTCTCTGTCAGGATTTTCAGCGTCAGCGGGATTCACATTCATCTTGTTGAAGTAGAGATATGTGAGTGTATCGCTGATTGAGAGAGAGCCGCCGGGATGTCCCGATTTAGCGTTGAAAGTTCCCTCGATAACGCCCATTCTTACCTTGCAGGCTGTTTTCTGCAGATTCTTTTTGATTGTAACGTCCATAAATAACCTCCGTTAAGATTTTTTTATATATTTATTTTATCACTTCAAAATCATTTTGTCAACGCAATACTTGCCTTAGTTATGTTCATATATTGCTTTCACTTATGATATCGCTGTGATTTATTATGTACTCAATAAGCTCCGCCACAGCGCCCTCGTCGTTGGTATGTTCAAGGATAATATCAGCAGATTGCTTTACTTCCTCCTCCGCATTGGCAGGGCAGGCACCGATATCTGCCGCCTTTATCATTTCAATATCGTTGTTGAAATCGCCGATAGCAACAAAGGTCATATCCTCCATACCCTCAATTCTGCGGTATTCATTGAGCGCAGAACCCTTACTGCTTCCCTTTGGGAGCATTTCAAGGAAGATATCAGAGGATTTAACAAAATCCATTTCCTTATCATAGCCAAGATGACGGACAAGAAGTTCCAGATTCGGTATATCCTCAGGAGCAATTGTAAACAGCACCTTGAACCAGCCGTTGTCGGGGATATCGTTTATATCCGCAAATTCGGGTGTTATGCCGCATATCCTCGTGTGATACTGCATATAGTCGGTGTTGCTGAAAACATATGTACCGTCAGATGTAAGCACCTCGCCGCCCAATTCAGGCATAAGCCTGAGCAGTTCTGCGGCTATCTCCCTTGCATTGCATGGGAGAAAACGGCTGTACAGCATTTTTTCGTTGGCATAGTCGTATATACCGCCGCCGTTGTACATCACAACAGGCATAGGCAAGTCAATCATACTGCGATACTGCTCAAATGACTGGAGCGTGCGCCCTGTAGCAACAGTGAATTTTCCGCCCATAGCGGTAAATCTTTCAATAGCCTCTCTGTCAGTATCGCTTATCTGTTTTTTTGAATTCAGGAGAGTTCCGTCCATATCGCTGAGAATTATTACATTTCTGATATCCAAAACAAAACCTCCTATTGCTTTTCAAGCTTGTTTATAATGCTCTTGAAATAGTCGGGGAGCTCGCTTGTGAACTCCATATATTCCTCTGTTGAGGGATGAATAAAGCCTATTTTGCGTGCGTGCAGACATTGCCCCTCAATTCCCTTGTATGCCTTGCCATAAACATCATCACCAAATACAGCATTGCCGATATACGCCATATGCACGCGTATCTGGTGGGTACGTCCCGTTTCAAGACGACATTTTATATGAGCATATCCTCCGTACTGCTTTATAAGAGAATAGTGAGTGACGGCATTTCGGGAATTTTCCGCAGTAACGCACATTTTCTTGCGGTCGGTCTTATGCCGTCCGATTGGAGCGTCAACGGTTCCCGATTCCTGTTTGAGAGAGCCGCTGACAATTGCCTCATATTCGCGGGTAAAGCTGTGAGCCTTAATCTGCTCGGCAAGGTGAAGATGAGATTTATCATTTTTCGCCACAATAAGCAGACCGCTTGTATTCTTATCAATTCGGTGTACTATTCCGGGGCGGATAACACCGTTTATCCCCGAAAGACTTTCTCCGCAGTGAAAAAGCAGTGCATTTACAAGGGTTCCGTGATAATTTCCGTGAGCAGGGTGTACAACCATGCCTTTCGGCTTATTCACAACAAGCAGGTCATCGTCCTCGTAAACTATTTCTATTGGGATATCTTCAGGAACAGCGTCCATTGGCTCAGCTTCGGGAATTTCCACCTCTATGGTTTCCGTCCCCTTGATTTTATAATTCTTGCTGACTGCTTTTCCGTCGGCGGTTATGCCGTTTTTGGAGATTATTCCCTGCACTGCGGAACGTGTAAGCTCCGCAATATTGTCCGAAATATACTTGTCAATACGCTTTCCGCTATCCTCGGCGGTACATATGAGAGTGAGAATTTCACTCATTTTCCTTTACCTCCACAGCGGATTTTTCTGTCTTTTTCTTTGCCATATCCTTTTTGATTTCAAGAAGCAGATAAACAATCATAAAGCCCTCTGCAACTGTTATACATATATCAGCAACATTGAACACAGCAAAGTCAAAAAGCTGGATATCGAACATATCAACAACATAACCATAGCGGAGGCGGTCAATGAGATTACCGATTCCACCTGCTACAAAAAGAGCACATACCCATGCAATAAATTTCGACTTTTTCGCAATATAAAACATAAATACTGCCGCCGCAATTATAAGCAGTGAAGTCAGACCAACAAGAAACCACCGCTGTCCTGCCATACTGCCGAATATAGCGCCTGTATTTTCAACATAAGTAAGGTCAAGGATTTCAAAATCTCCAATACGGATAAAATCCATATTGCCCACGGGTTCAAGCTTTTCCACTGCCCAGTATTTAACAAGCTGGTCAGCACCAATAAGAATAATAATTGCCGCAATAAGCAGAATAATCATCTGTTTTTTCCTTTCGCAAATATTGCCTGCTGCATTTACACAGCAGGCAATATAGTGCTAATTATAATTCAATTGCAACAGCACATCTCTTGCAGAGTGTTGGGTGATTGCAGTCTGTGCCTACTGTTGTGGAGTAGCACCAGCATCTCTCGCACTTGCCGCCCTCGGCTGTCTCGATAGCGAATACAGTTTCGCCCTCAGCCTTTTCAACAGCAACATCTGATACGATAAGTACCTCTGTAAGCTGCTGTGCAAGCTCTGCATAGCGGTCATAGTCAGCATCAGCCTTAATAATCACCTTAGCTTCAAGTGATTTACCGATTGTCTTTGCGTTACGTGCTTCTTCGAGAGCCTTGTTTGCAGCCTCACGTGTGCTGTAGATAAAGCTCCACTTTTCAACGAATTCATCGCTGTACTCGATACCTGACTTTTCGGGCATCATGTTGAGGAATACGCTCTGTGTATCGTCCTCGGAGCCGTGGGGCATGAACTGCCAGATTTCCTCGGCTGTGTAGGTGATAATAGGAGCCATAAGTCTTGTAAGTGCGCTGAGAATTCTGTACATTACAGTCTGAGCTGCACGACGGAGTTCGGAATTTTCCTTTTCGCAGTAAAGTCTGTCCTTGATGATGTCAAGGTAGAAGTTTGACATATCAACAACGCAGAAGTTATGAATTGCGTGGAATGCAATATGGAAATCGTACTTTTCATAGCCTTCCTTAACTGTATCAATGAGAGCGTCAAGCTTCATCATTGCCCACTTGTCAAGCTCTGTAAGCTTATCATAGGAAACGCAGTCGGTATCAGGCTTGAAGCCCTCGCCGTTTCCGAGGTTTCCGAGGATATATCTTGCAGTATTTCTGATTTTCTTGTAAGCGTCGGAAAGTTGTCCCAGAATTGTCTTGGACATTCTGATATCACTGTGATAATCGGAGGAAGCAACCCAGAGACGAAGAATATCAGCGCCGTACTGGTCAATAACTTCCTTAGGGTCAATACCGTTTCCGAGGGATTTGTGCATAACCTTGCCCTCGCCGTCAACTACCCAGCCATGAGTACAAACAGCCTTGTATGGAGCAGTACCCTTGTATACAACAGATGTAAGAAGTGCGGACTGGAACCAGCCTCTGTACTGGTCAGCACCCTCAAGATAGAGGTCAGCAGGCCATGTAAGGCTGTCAAAATCGTCCATAACAGCAGTATGTGATACGCCGCTGTCGAACCATACATCCATAATATCGTATTCCTTGGTGAATTCGCCACAGCCGCATTCACACTTAACGGAAGCAGGAATGAACTCGCTTGCGTCCTTAATCCACCATGCGTCAGAGCCTTCTGCACGGAACAAATCAGCAATTGCCTTGATTGTTTCATCTGTGAAGATAGGCTTTCCGCAGTCCTTACAGTAGATAACAGGGATAGGCACACCCCATGTTCTCTGACGGCTGATACACCAGTCACTTCTGTCGCGTACCATACCCTTGATACGCTCCTCGCCCCATTCGGGAATCCACTGTACTTCCTCAATAGCCTTAATAGCCTCGTCCTTGAATCCGCTTACAGAGCAGAACCACTGTTCAGTTGCTCTGTAGATAATCGGATTGTGGCATCTCCAACAGTGTGGATACTGGTGAACGATTTTCTGTGTAGCAAGCATAGCGTTAAGCTCAACAAGCTTAGCGGCAATAGCCTTGTTTGCGGTATCTGTATCCATACCCTCAAACTCGCCTGCTTCGGCAGTCTGCTTACCCTTTGCGTCAACGCAAACGATAATGCCGATATCATCGTACTTCTTGCACACCTCAAAGTCCTCAACACCGTAGCCGGGAGCTGTATGAACACAGCCTGTACCGCTTTCAAGTGTAACGTGGTCACCTACGATAATAGGAGAGGAACGGTCATAAAGAGGATGCTTTGTTTTCATGCCCTCAAGCTCAGCACCTGTAAAGATATGCTCTGTGGTATACTCTGTTATACCGGCAGTTTCCATAGTAGTCTTTACAAGCTCCTCAGCCATAACGTAGTATTCACCGTTGGCATTTACGAGGGTATAGTTATATTCGGGACCAAGGCAGATAGCCAGGTTTCCGGGAATTGTCCATGTAGTTGTTGTCCAGATTACGAAATAAATCTTGGAAAGGTCAAGTCCGAGATTTGCGAAAATGCCCTTATCATCTGTAACATTGAACTTTACATAGATAGAATAGCAGGGGTCATTTGAATACTCAATCTCAGCCTCAGCAAGAGCTGTATTACAGTCGGGGCACCAGTAAACAGGCTTCAGACCCTTGTACATATAGCCCTTCTTAGCCATTTCACCAAATACTTCAACCTGTCTTGCCTCGTATTCGGGACGGAGAGTGAGGTAAGGATAGTCGTAATCGCCCAGTGCGCCCATTCTCTTGAAGCCGTTCATCTGCTTTTCAACCTGTGTCATTGCATAGTCGTGGCAGTGTTTTCTCAGCTCAACAGGAGGAATTGCACCGTTCTCAACGCCGATTTCCTTCATAGCCTTTAACTCGATAGGGAGACCATGAGTATCCCAGCCGGGAACATAAGGTGCACGGAATCCGCTCATATTCTTGTACTTTACAATAAAATCTTTAAGGGACTTATTAAGAGCGTGTCCGAGGTGAATGTCACCGTTAGCGTAGGGAGGGCCGTCGTGAAGAATAAAATCGGGCTTTCCCTCATTTTTTTCTATTATCTTGTAATAGAGTCTTTCATTTTCCCATTTTTCAAGGGTTTCAGGCTCTCTTTTTGGCAGATTTCCGCGCATGGGGAAATCTGTTTTCGGTAAATTAAGGGTTGCATTATAATCCTGTGCCATTGGTATCACCGATTCATCACTTTTTTGTGATGATTCTCCTTTCATTCTTCGTTTTCAGCAGCAACAGCGGCAGCAATTTCCTCAGCTGTCTCTGTTTCAAATTCCTCATCAAATGCGTCGGGCATTGTGGAAATCATTTCGAGGTGAGTTTTATACATATCGAAAAGTGTCTTTTTGAACTCAGCAACCTGACGGCGTGCTTCTGTAAGGCTGTCCTTTTCCTTAGCGATTTCAATTCTGTTTCTTTCCATAGCCTCAGCGTGCTGACGTACAGCTTCATCTTCAAGCTCTGCAGCCTTAGCCTGAGCAGCAGCAAGAATTTCCTCAGCCTTTGCGTTAGCCTCGTTGATAACAAGATGTCCCTGCTTCTGAGCACCGAGGAGAGCGTCCTTGAGAGCGTCCTCGTCCTTCATGTACTCTCTTACCTTGTCAGCAAGAATCTGAATCTTGTTGTTAGCTTCCTGACGCTCACGCTCCATTTCGTCAAGTTCAGCCTCGAGCTGTGCGAGAAACTCATCAATTTCCTCCAGCTTATAGCCGAAAGCAGCTTTTTCGAATCTTTTATTTCTTACATCTTTTGAAGTAATCATAGCTATTCACCTCTAAATATATTTTTTCAGAATTATGTGTATACGGCCTTTTTTGGTAGTGCCGTTTATACCCGAAAGAACAAATCTGCCATATCCGCGGATTGAAAGTATATCCCCCTCTTTGAGCTCACGGGAGACGGACAGGGCAGGAAAGTGATTTACTTCTGCCTTTTCGGAGCGGATAAGCGACGCTGCTTTATCGCGGCTTATATTTGCCGCTGCAGCAACTACACAATCAAGGCGGAGAGAGGCAACTGTACATCCCTGCTCTTTGAACTTTCTTGTTTCTTCAACAGTCAATTCAAAGGGGCGGCTATCAGTAATCTTTACACCTACCCTGCCTATTTTTGAAATACTTGCGGTTATATCCCTTGCTGCAGTTTCTGTAACTGCCGCCTGAGCCATACCGTCTTTTATAACAATATCGCCGATAGTATCACGCTTTAATCTCAGCGCCATAAATGAACCGAGAAAATCACGATGTGAAATGCTGTCCTCACTGCGAAAAGTAAAAGTAAGGCAGACTATGGGAAGCTCCTCGCTGATATAGTCAGCGGAATAATCGTGATACAGTGCAAGGATACGCCGCTGAGCGTCGGAGAATCCGCCGAAGAAGCCGTATTTCAGCTCTCCTGCGTTTTTTTTGCAATAGATTTCAGCCTCCGCGCATTCCCTTTCATCGAGAAAACGGGAGAAAACGCTGCATCCGTCCCTTTCGCACCGCCGTATCATATCGGCTATTTTCGGAGCTAAAAGCGTATCGGACGAATTATTCATCAGATGAATACGCCGTTGTTTTCAAGCTCTCCAACTAAGTCCTCACCGATGAATCCAACATTGTAGGGGGTAATAATATAAGTGAGATTAGCAACGGGCTTGAGGCTTCCGCCGTTTGCATAAGCAACACCGCCGAGGAAGTCAATAATTCTTCTCTTGTTATCGGGAGAAGCTGTTTCGAGGTTAAGAACAACTGTTTTCTTTGAAATGAGGTGGTCTGCAATCTGCTTTGCATCTGTGAAAGCGGAGGGCTTTACGAGAACAACCTGAAGCTGTGCTGTTGCCTGAATGTTCACAACCTTATTTCTTCTGTTGATTTCAGCCATAGCCTCCTCACGCTCCTGAGCTGTTGTGCTGTAGGATGAAGATGAAGAAGATGCTGATGAAGATGCTGAGTAAGAAGATGAAGCAGATGAGGAACTTCTTGAAGGTCTTTCCTGACGGGGTTCTTCCTCATAAGTTGCGCTTTCGTTCAGTTCTTCTTCCTCATCGGATGAAAAAAAGAAATCCTTAGCAAAATCAAATAATTTCATAGTATACTCCATTCTCCGCATTTTCCTTAGTTCAGCTTTCGGGGAATAATGCGGAAAATCCCTTAATCGCCTATTTTACGTATAAACGTTGTTATCTGTAATCCCTTTTTCCGAAAATGCCCGTACCAACTCTGACTATAGTTGAACCATACTTCACAGCTGCGGCATAATCGTGGGTCATACCCATTGAAAGAGTATCCATTGAAATACCCTCAATGGCTTTATCCTTTATTCTGCCAAAAAGCTCTGCCATTCTGCCGAAGTAGATATCGCTGTCCACAGGCGGAGGTATAGTCATAAGACCTTTTACTCTTATTCCCTCCATGCCGCTGAGCTTTTCAATAAGATTTTCAGTTTCATCGGGGGAAATTCCGCTTTTACTTTCCTCTCCTCCGATATTTACCTCGCATAGCACATCCATAATCTTATTATGCGCAAGTGCAAGGCGGTTTATTTCCTGTGCCAGCTTTAAGCTGTCAACAGATTGTATCATATCGACATCATCGATAATGTATTTAACTTTATTTGTTTGCAAATGCCCGATAAAGTGAATCCTCGGTGAAGTGCTCATATCATAGCAATCTTTTTTAGAGAGAAATTCTTGAACTCTGTTTTCGCCCAACAGGTTCACACTCTCTCCGAACACCCAGTTTACAACCTCAGGGGGAACTGTTTTTGTTACAGCCATAAGCTCCGTGGACTGATTGCAGCCATATCTTTCCTGCACCTCACGGATATTCTCATTAATTATCCTGATATTCTCTTTAACGGTCTCGAAGCTGTAATTATCCATTGAATTCTCCCTCGGTTTCCATTAAGATATCGTCATAAAGGGCAAGATAGGAGGAATCTTCCTCATGAATCCTTGAAAGTACGTAATCTGTACCCTCATAAATAACATCTATTTTTTTGAACATCATCTGTTCACCTTTCATGATGTATACACCCTTTGTATTGACAATAGTCATACCGTCGGTTTCGCCCTCGGCATTTGTAGTCCTTTTTTCCACATCATCAAAGCGTATAGCTTCACGGGGAACTTTAAGACCGCTGTATTCACCCTTTATAAGCTTGCATCTCTGTACGCGGTGTTCAACAAATTTTGCATTGAAATGACTGCATTTCAAGATAATAATGCTCTTTTCGGGATTACCCTCGTCCCGTATATCAACGATTTCCGCATCATACTTTTCATCGGAATAATCGAAACTGATATAAATATAGTCGCCGATTGAATAGAGCTTTCTGCTATTGTTTATCACGCCTGCAAGATACCATTCATAGCCGTCAACCATTTTTCCGACAATTGAAGGCTCATCGCTTTTTCTGTCGGTGATGCTGCTGAGCTGACCTATTGTCAGCTTGTCCAGATTATCGGGGGTAAGTTCTGATTCATAACCGTCGCAATAGCTTACAAAATATGCTGAATCCCTTGACTTAATGGATTCAACGGGAGCAGCGGATGCCGCTTTCAGCTCTGCAAGATTTGCATTGATATCAATTATCTGCTGATTAAATCCAGTAACCTGCTGCGTAATTATCTGATATGTACTCATTCCCACAACGAGATTTTCCATTTCATCGCGGAGAGTATCATAATCTTTCATATCTCTGCTGTAGAGCAGACTGCGGTAGCTTTCGCTGATATTCACAGAAAGTCCTGCCGGCTGAGCAGATTCAAGTGTACCGGGATTCTGTATCTTTTCAAGAATAGCAAGCTCACGTTCAAGCTTTGCAATTTCGCGGTTACGAGTTATCTGTTCATCGTTGGGGTAAACATCGGCAATGACCTCTTTTTTTCCGACCTTACCGCCGTCCTCTACTTTATAGCTGAGAACACCTTTTCCGCTGTAAGTTACAGGAGTTTCCTCACGGATAAACACACCCTGAATCTCCTCGGAAAAGATAGCGTCAGAAAGCAGAGCTGTTTCCGTAGTAACACCCTTATTCTGAAAGTTATACATAATGCTTATAAACACGATAAACAGGAGTACAAGCACCAGATTTCTCAGTGATTTTACGACAAAGCTGCTTTCCGATTTATTGCCGGATTTGTTTGACTGCATTATATCACCGCTTACTCTGCCTTATCAGCTGTATCGAGGATAGAAACTGCTTTAGCAGGGATAATTGTAGAAATAGCATGCTTGTACACAAGCTGCTGTTTGCCGTCGCAGTCGAAAATAGCAACGTAATTATCAAAGCCCTTTACCAGTCCCTTGAACTGAAATCCGTTTGTAAGGATTATAGTAACGGCAATTTTACCTTTACGGCACTGATTAAGGAAAACATCCTGTAAATTGATAGCCTTGTTCATAATTATTCTCCATTCTTTTTTTATTCCTGTTCCGCGGATTTGCGGCGAAACGGGTTATTTTGTTCTACATCGTGCGTCTGTTTATCCATAATTTACCCATAGATAAAAATACACACTATACATTATATCACATTATTCCGTATTTTGCTATAGCTTTTTTACATTTTTCAAAAATTTCACACTTTTTACCAAAATCATCTATAATTATCCACTCAATACTGTCATTTCTTCTAAACCAAGTGAGCTGTCTTTTGGCATAACGTCGTGTTTCCTGTTTGATTTTGTCTATACATTCGCCTAAAGTCATTTCATTTTCAAAATATGGGATAAGCTCCTTGTAGCCGATAGCGTTTGCCGCTGTTTTCATAGGCGGAGATTGCCACAGTTCACGCGCCTCATCAACAAGTCCTGCTTTCACCATTTCATCAACCCTCTGATTGATTCTGTCGTACAACACGGAACGGTCAGCGGCATTAAGCCCGATTATAAGCGAGTCGTAAGGACTTTCAACAAGACGGCTTTCAGCTTTGAGGTCACTGAATTTCCTGCCTGTAACGTGTATTACCTCGAGAGCGCGTATAACTCGGACAAGATTATTCATGTGTATCTGTTCGGCGGCTTCGGGGTCAGCTTTCAAAAGTCGCTCATAAAGCACTTCGTTGCCATTTTCAGCGGCGAAATCGTACAGACTCTTTCTGTATTCCTCATCGCTTTTTACCTCGGAAAAATTCACATTGTTGAGCAGTGAGTCAATATAAAGTCCCGTGCCGCCTACGATAATTGGCATTTTCCCTCTGCTGAGAATATCCTTGATTTTCTCGTGGGCAAGTCGGACGTAATCAGCGGCGCTGAATGTTACATCACGGTCAAGGAAATTCATAAGATGATGCGGTACTCCCTTTTTTTCAGCCTCTGTGGGCTTTGCGGAGGCGATATCCATACCTTTATAAATCTGCATTGAATCTGCGGAGACAATTTCGCCGTCAAGGAGCAGCGCAAGCTCCACGCCAAGCCATGTTTTACCGCTTGCCGTCGGTCCGCATACAGCAATAACTTTTGGTTTGTTTTGTATCAAAATATCCCTCCTTTTTTGTTGTTTGGTGCAAGGGCGGATAATATCCGTCCCTACAAGCTTTTAAGTCCGTTTAAACTGGTGGTCAATATTTGCCTTTGTCATGGTAAACATTACAGGTCTGCCGTGGGGACAATGGCGGATTTTTTCATCTGCAAAAACCTGCTCCGCAAGAGCTTTCATTTCTTCGGGAGTATTTTTGTCATTCGCCTTTATAGCCGCCTTGCAAGCCATATTGTGCAATACATCGTCAAGATAGGACGACTGAGGATTCAGCTTATGTCGGCGGAGATTCTCCGCAATCTCGCATATCATTGCCTCTGCGTCGCAATCCATGAGGAAAGTGGGAATCGCCGTTGCAGTGATATAGGGTTTTTCGCTGAAATCAAAGGCAAATCCCATATCTTCAAGAAGTTCGCTGTTATTTTCAAGTGCGTCAATTTCCTCCGCTGTCAGCAGAAGCTTTATCCCCACAAGGAGTTTCTGGCTGTACTGGCGGCAATTTCTGCTTTTCAGACGCTCAAATATTATGCGCTCATGGGCGGCATGCTTGTCAATCATAATCAGCTTGCCCTCGGATTCAATAATGACGTAAAGCCCAAAAGCTTCGCCAATCACCTTTATTTCGGGAAGTTCAGGCTTTTTCGGCTCTGGGGCAGGCTGTGTAATAACAGGTTGAGTTTTCACCTCAAAAGATTCTGCATTGAGATATTTAAAACTGCTTGTTTCTTCTTTTTCCACAACGGGAACAGGATTTTCTCTAACAATTATTTTTTCTTCGACTGTTTCCATTTTTACTTCCGGAACCGAAACAGGCTGAATTTCCTGCACTTTTTTTTCAATAGTTTCAGCAACAGGAACTACAGGCTCAGCCAAAGGTGCGACAGGTTTCGGGATATCCTCGGCTTTACGCAGTTCCTCCTCTTTTTTGGCAATATCCGCAATGGGAGTGAACATGATTTCCTGCTGAATGACAGGCTCAGGTTCAGGCTGTTTGTACCAGTCACGCTGTTGTTTTGTTTCGAATTCGTATATAAGTCCGCTTTGTGAAAATGTGTTTTTCACAGCAAAATATATGGCATTTGTCACCTGCTTTTCGTTGATGAACCGCACCTCCGCTTTGGTGGGGTGGATATTTACGTCCATTTGTGAGGGGTGCATATCTATCATAAGAACGCAGGCAGGGAATTTCCCCGTCATTATCATATTTTCATAGGAATTTTCAAGTGCCGCGGAACACAGCTTAGACTTTACAAATCTGCCGTTTACGAAGAAATTCTGGAATGAACGGTTGAATTTGGCATAAAGGGGTTTTATGATGTATCCGCTTATTTTAATGCCGTTTTCCTCGTAGTCAACGGGGAGTAGGTCGCGGACGAAATCCTTGCCAAAAATTGCGTATACTGCGGAATACAGCTCTCCGTCACCGCTGGAGTTGAACTCCACACGGTTATCGCGTATCATTTTTATGGCGATATCGGGGTGGGAAAGGGCAATTTTCTGGACGATACTGCTCACCGCATTAGCCTCTGTAACGTCCTTTTTCATGAACTTTGCACGAGCAGGGACGTTATAGAAAATATCGCGGATAATTACAGTTGTACCGTCGGGACAGCCGCTTTCCTCGTGGGAGACTTCCACACTGCCCTCGATTGTATATCGCGTGCCGTAGACATCATCTTTCTGCTTTGTCATAAGCTCCACCTTTGAAACGGCACAGACGGAGGCAAGAGCCTCACCTCTGAATCCGAGGGTAAAGATGTTGTCAAGGTCGTCTTTTTCGGAAATCTTGCTTGTGGCATGACGAAGAAAGGCTTTTGGAACATCATCAAAGGCAATTCCGCAGCCGTCGTCGGTAACACGCATATAGGTCGTACCGCCGTTTTTTATCTCAACGGTGATATGCCTTGCTCCCGAATCTATTGAATTTTCCACAAGCTCCTTTATAACCGAGGAGGGACGTTCAATAACCTCTCCTGCGGCGATAAGCTCTGATATTTCCTTGCTTAATACATTAATCTGCGGCATACTAACCCCACTTTTTTAATTAAGAATTATGAATTAAGAATTAAGAATTGTAGGTGCAGTAAATCATCATATAAACGTAATCTTTTCCGCACCCACAGCTAACGGCTAATGGCTAACGGCTAAAAGCTCAAATCACATTAATTCTTAATTCTGCATTCTTAACTCTTAATTTAACAAACCTGCCATATCACGCAATAAATCACGACATTCGCTGTCTGTCAATTCATCTATATTTGTGCGTTCAAGCATATCCAGAGCCGCTTCACGATTCATACTGCCGAAGCTTATCTGGTTATCGCTTTCAGGCTGTACTGCATTTTCAGCCTTGTGTGAAATCTCCATTTCCGCAAGAAGTTCTCTTGCGCGGCTTACCACCTTTGCAGGAAGACCTGCAAGCTTTGCAACGTCTATACCGTAGCTTTCATCAACTCCGCCGCGTACAATCTTTCGCAGGAAGCGGATATTTCCGCCGTGTTTATTTACGGCTATACTGTAATTCTTAACGCCCTCAAGCTCATTTTCCAAGCCGATAAGCTCATGGTAATGGGTAGCAAAAAGAGTTTTACAGCCAAGCTTTTTACTGCCGCAGATATGCTCTGCAACAGCGCGGGCGATGCTTACACCGTCAAAGGTGGACGTACCTCGTCCTACCTCGTCGAGAATTACAAGACTGTTGGGCGTTGCATTTTTCAGTATATCCGAAACCTCGCTCATTTCCACCATAAAGGTTGACTGACCAGCCGTTAAATCGTCAGACGCTCCAACACGGGTGAAAATCTTATCCACTACAGAGATTTTTGCGGAATCCGCAGGAACAAAACAGCCAATCTGCGCCATAAGCACAATAAGCGCCGTTTGTCGCATATACGTGGATTTACCGGACATATTGGGACCTGTAATAATCGACATTCTATTCGATTTGTTGTCTATGTAAATATCATTTGGAACAAACATTTCATCTTTGAGCATAAGCTCAACAACAGGGTGTCTGCCGCCCTTTATATCAACTGCGCCGTCAATGGCAATATCGGGCTTAACATACATATTCCGCAGAGAAGTTTCCGCAAATGCACATAATACGTCCACCGCCGCAACTGCCGATGCAGTCTGCTGAACCGAGGCAAGCTTTGTTGCAAGGAAATCACGGACTTCGCTGAAAATTTCAGCCTCTAATGAAAGCGCCTTGTCCTTTGCTCCGAGAATGGAATTTTCTGCATTTTTCAGCTCCTCAGTGATAAATCTCTCCGCATTGGCAAGGGTTTGTTTGCGAATCCACCCGTCAGGGATATGGTCGTAATAGGAGCGTGTGACTTCGAGATAATAGCCGAATACACGGTTAAAGCCGATTTTCAGATTCTTGATACCCGTAGCCTCTTTTTCACGCTGTTCAATTTCGTCGATTATCTCCTTGCCGTGTGTCATGATATGACGCAAGTCGTCAAGCTCCTTATTGAAGCCGTCCTTGATAACTCCGCCGTCCTTGACAGATACAGGCGGCTCGTCCATAATAGCATTTTCAACAAGGCGGACGATTTCTCCCAAGTCGGAAATTTCGCTGTTATATCGCGCTAAAAGCTTTGAGTTTTCAAGCTTTGAAAGCTCCTGTTTCAGCAAGGGAAGCTGCATAGCTGTAGCCGACAGGGATTTCACATCACGGGGATTTGCCGACTTATACATAATTTTCGTCATAAGTCGTTCAAGGTCGTATGTGCGGTCGAGAAGTTCGCCTATATCGGAAAGAACTACGCTCTTTTTATAAAGTGCGTCCACAGCGTCAAGGCGCTCGATAATTCTTGCAGGACTTTTAAGCGGCTGTTCAATCCAGCTTTTCAGCATACGTCTGCCCATTGAGGTGCGTGTGGAATCCAGCACCCACAGCAGAGAGCCTTTTTTCTCTTTGTTTCGCAGAGTTTCCGTCAATTCGAGATTTCGTCTTGCATTGAGGTCAAGTCCCATAAAGGCATCGCCATTGAGGAGATTAAGGGCTGTAAATCGCGAAACAGAGGTTTTCTGCGTATCGCGGATATAGTCGAAAAGACCGCATACAGCGGCACAATCAGCACCATTTTCAGATATGCCAAGCTCTGCAACGGAGCTTACATTAAATACCTCGCATATATAATCCCGTTGTTTTTCGGGGGAAAAGCAGTCTGTATCACGGAGAGTTACAGCGCAGTTTAACCGTGTCTTGATGAAATCCGCAACTGTTTTAAGGGAAAGAAAGCTTTCGGGAAAAATTACCTCCGCCGGCTGACAGCGTGACAGCTCGTTTATAACGCCCTGCTCCATTTCTTTGCCCTCGTAAAAGCTTATATCAGCCTCACCGGTGGAAATATCCGCAGAGGCTATGCCGCAGGTTTTATTGTATTCATCGTAGAAAATACTGCATATATAGTTGTTTTCGCCGTCGTCAAGCATACCCGATTCCGTAATTGTACCGGGAGTTACAACGCGGATAACATCGCGGACAACAATTCCCTTTGTTTCCGCAGGGTCGGTAAGCTGTTCGCATACAGCTACCTTTTTGCCCATATCTATAAGGCGCTTGATGTACATATCCGCCGAATGATAAGGGATTCCGCACATTGGGGCTCTTTCGGGCAGTCCGCAGTCACGTCCTGTAAGAGTGAGTTCAAGCATTTTTGACACTGTAACAGCATCGTCGAAGAACATCTCATAGAAATCTCCCAGACGGAAGAACAGAATACAGTCCTTATATTTGTCTTTCACCTCGAAATACTGCTGCATCATAGGTGATAATTTTTTTCTGTCAATTTCGATTTCCATAAGATTTTCCTTTCGTTTTTTAATAGCCGCTAGCCTCTAGCCTTTAGCTATTAGCTATGTGGGCGGCGGTTTTATTTTCTGCCGTTAATTTTTTGTATGCTGATATTTTTCTTATATCTAACCTCTATCCATCTAACTTCTAAACAGCTAACGGCTAAAAGCTAACAGCTAATGGCTTTTTAATAATTATGCATTACGAATTAATTCTTAATTCTGCATTCATAATTCATAATTAATTTAGTGGCATCCTCCGCAGGATTCACAGCTGCCTGTGCATCCCTGTGATGGCTGGCAGGTATCGGGGTCCTCACCGTTTGCGCAGAGTGTAATAATCTGGTTGATGTTGTTCACAAGAGCCTCTAATGCGCCCTGTGCCGCAGAAAATACAACCATATTCTTATTAGACATAATCTTTTTGTAGTTGTCTTTTATACCCTCGTCAAGCTCCTTGATTTTGTCTGTATCCTTGTTTTCTTTGCAAAGTTCAGCGTTGAGCTCGTTTCTCATTCTGTCAAAATCGTTAATCTGCTGCTGTAATTCAGCGTCGTTGTCGTTTACCTGCTTTGCGAGATTGTACGCAATATAGCGGTCATCTGCCTGTAAAGCCTTACCTAATTCTCTTGTCATTTCCATAATATCCATTGTATTTTTCTCCTTAAATATATAAATTTATTTTATTAACTTACCAAACACTGCCCAATTCATTGCGCCGGTGATTTCAACATCTGCAAACCGACCGATAAGGGATTCGTCACCCTCAAATTCTACTATTATAAATTCCTCGGATTTTCCCGATATACAGCCTTTTTTCTTCTTTGACATATCGTCTGCAAGGACTCGCATTTTCTTGCCGATAAAGCGCTTGTAATGCTCTGTGGAAATCTCACGCTGAACCTCTAAAAGCCGCCTCATGCGCTTTCCCTTTACGTCCTCGGGAGTTAAATCCTCCATTTCAGCTGCTTTTGTACCTGTTCGCCTTGAATAGATAAACGAGTAGATATTGTCGTATTTCACGCGCTTCATCATATCTATTGTAGCTTCAAATTCCTCGTCGCTTTCGTTGGGGAATCCAACAATAATATCTGTTGTAAGAGAGAAATTCTCGTCTTTTTCGCGAATATAGTCTACTATCTCCAGATACTTTTCAGCGGTGTATCTGCGGTTCATACGCTCCAGAACGTCACTGCTGCCGCTTTGCAGAGGTAAATGCAAATGCTTTGCAACCTTTTTGCAGTCGAAAATAGCGTCGATTAGCTCCCGTGTAGCGTCTTTCGGATGTGAGGACATAAAGCGGATTATGAAATCCCCCTCAATCTTATTCAACTCACGGAGAAGCTTTGGAAATGCCTCTGTTTCGCCAAAATCATTGCCATAGCTGTTGACATTCTGACCGAGAAGCATGATCTCCTTGTAGCCGCTCTGCACAAGCTCGCGCACCTCTGCGATGATATCCTCCTGTTTTCTGCTGCGTTCACGTCCTCTGACGTAGGGAACAATGCAGTATGTACAGAAGTTGTTGCAGCCGAACATAATCGGCACACTTGCTCTGAATGTGCTTTCACGCACCTGTTCAACAGCCTGTGAAAAATCGGCATATTCCGCAATATCCATACCGAATTTCTGTCCTCTTATGCAGTCTGCGAGAAGCTTAGGCAGACTGTTCAGCGCTGATGTTCCCACCACGATATCAACCTGCGGATATGATTTTTTAATGCGTTCCGCAATATGCTCCTGAGCCGTCATACAGCCCGATATACCGATAATCAGGGAGGGTTTCTGCTCTTTCAGCTTCTTCATACTGCCCACGATTCCGAATACTCTGTCCTCGGCATTTTCACGGACCGCGCAGGTGTTAAGGATAATCAAATCAGCCTCATTCTCGTCCTCTGTAAAGAAATATCCTGCATTTTTCAGCAGACCTTTAATCTTTTCTCCGTCTGATATATTAAGCTGACAGCCGAAACTGCGGACATAGGCTTTTTTCGCGTCAGCGGAGGTGTATTTTCGTATTTCTTCAATATATGTATTCATTTCATCAACTCCTTGTGTTGAATTTTAGCAATACACATTTATTATAACATAATTACAGGGATTATGCAAGCATTATAAAATGATTTATATTTTACCTAATTCTATATCGCGGTAATTTTATTTCCACATTTCATCAACACTTTTGTGCAACATTCCGAAAATGTGCAATACCCCTTGATTTTATAGAAAAAGGTGGTAAAATATAATTAGCACTCATATCATAGGAGTGCTAACACAAACGAAAAACAGGAGGTACATTTATGAACATTAAACCCTTACAGGATAGAGTAGTTGTTAAAATGGCAGAGGCTGAGGAAACTACAAAAAGCGGAATTATCCTTTCAGGCTCAGCAAAGGAAAAGCCTGAGGTTGCTATCGTTTTAGAGGTAGGTCCCGGTACATCTGAGGTTAAAATGGAAGTTAAGAAGAACGACAAGGTTCTTATTTCTAAATATGCAGGAACTAACGTGAAGTTAGAGGGCGAGGAGTTCATCATCGTCCGCATGGAAGATATCCTTGCAATTGTAGATTAATTAAGAATTATGAATTATGAATTAAGAATTGTAATGCATAGCGAAATTAACATATAACAGGAAATACTAATTACGCATTACGCATTACGAATTACGCATTATTAAAAAGGAGAAATTTACTATGGCTAAAGATATTAAATACGGCGAGGACGCAAGAAAAGCTTTACAGGCAGGTATCGATAAGCTTGCTGATACAGTAAGAATTACAATGGGACCTAAGGGCAGAAACGTAGTTCTTGACAGAAAATTCGGCGCTCCCCTTATCACAAACGACGGTGTTACAATCGCAAAGGATATCGAGTTAGAGGACGCTTTCGAGAACATGGGCGCGCAGCTCGTTAAGGAAGTTGCTACAAAGACTAACGATGCAGCTGGTGACGGTACAACAACAGCTACTCTCCTTGCTCAGACAATCGTTCACGAGGGTATGAAGAACATTGCAGCAGGCGCAAATCCCATGATTCTCAAAAAGGGTATCGCAAAGGCTGTTGACGTTGCTGTAAAGAATATCATCGACAACTCAAAGGCTGTTGAGGGCTCTGAGGATATTGCAAGAGTTGGTACAGTTTCCTCCGCTGATGAAGCTGTTGGTAAGCTTATCGCTGAGGCTATGGAAAAGGTTACAGCTGACGGCGTTATCACTATCGAGGAAAGCAAGACAGCTGAAACATACAGCGAAGTTGTAGAGGGTATGCAGTTCGACAGAGGTTACATTTCTCCCTACATGGTAACTGATACAGACAAAATGGAAGCTATCTACGATGACGCTTTCGTTCTCATCACAGACAAGAAGATTTCTTCAATTCAGGAAATTCTCCCCCTCCTCGAGCAGATTGTAAAAATGGGCAAGAAGCTTGTTATCATTGCTGAGGACGTTGAGGGCGAGGCTCTTACAACAATTATCCTCAACAATCTCCGCGGCACATTCAAGGTTGCAGCTGTAAAGGCTCCCGGATTCGGTGACAGACGTAAGGAGATGTTAAAGGATATCGCAGTTCTCACAGGCGGCGAGGTTATTTCTTCTGAGCTTGGTCTTGAACTCACAGAGACAACTATTGACCAGCTTGGTATGGCTAAGCAGATTGTTATTCAGAAAGAAAACACAATCATCGTTGACGGCGCAGGCGATAAGGATGCTATCAAGGGCAGAGTTGCACAGATTCGCGCATCTATCGAGACTACAACATCTGATTTCGACCGTGAAAAGCTTCAGGAAAGACTTGCTAAGCTTGCAGGCGGCGTAGCTGTTATCAAGGTTGGTGCTGCTACTGAAATCGAAATGAAGGAGAAGAAGCTTCGTATTGAGGACGCTCTTGCAGCTACAAAGGCAGCTGTTGAGGAGGGTATCGTAGCAGGCGGCGGTACAGCATATATCAACGCTATTCCTGCTGTTGAGAAGATGATTAACACTCTTGACGGTGACGAAAAGACAGGCGCTAAGATTATCCTCAAAACACTTGAAGCACCTGTACGTCAGATTGCCGCAAATGCAGGTCTTGAGGGCAGCGTAATCGTTGACAAGATTCGCCGTTCACGCAAGGCAGGCTACGGCTTCGACGCTTACAACGAGGTTTACACAGATATGATTCCCGCAGGTATCGTTGATCCTACAAAGGTAACACGTTCAGCACTCCAGAATGCCGCATCTGTAGCAGCTATGGTGCTCACAACAGAGAGCCTTGTAGCAGATATTCCTGAGGCTAATCCTGCTCCTGCAATGCCAGCAGGCGGTATGGGCGGAATGTATTAATTCAGAATTAAGAATTAATGCGTAATGCATAATTATTTTGAGAGGGCGGATAATATCTGCCCTCTTTTGTTATATAT
>CALGTV010000082.1 GCA_937902395.1 uncultured Ruminococcus sp. | reverse complement strand
TTATTTTTCAATAATCAATGTTTTTCCGTTGGAAAAAGCCTCATTTTAGCCTATTTATGGAAGGGGTTTTATTTTCAAGCGTATATCAAATGAAAAAATAATTACGCATTAAATTAATCCTCGTCCTCGTCATAGAAAACGTTGTAATTCACAGCACGATGCGCATAAGTGCTGAGAACAAGACCAATGATGACGTACATACTAAGCATAGCAGTACCGCCGCCGCTGATAAACGGGAGAGGTACACCAATAACGGGAGCCGCTTTAAGCACCATTCCGATATTCATGAGACAGTGAGTAAAAAGCAGACCGAAAGCGCCCATACAGATAAAACGTCCCAGACGGTCGCGAGTGATTCTGCTGTTAGCAAAAACTTTAAGGCAGATATAGGCTAAAACAATAATAATTCCAATACAGCCTACGAAGCCGAAAACCTGACCGGCGTGAGCAAAAATGAAGTCGTTGTGAAGTTCGGGAACGTAAATATATTCATTTTCTGTTGCAAAAAGACCCTTGCCGAAAACGCCTCCCGATTGCAGAGCGTATATGCCCAAATCCTGTTGATACTCAATATTTTCGGGGTCAGTGCCGGGCTTGAAAAGAATGAGTATTCTCTCCTTGTGGAAGCTGCTGAGGAAGTTGAACCACATCACAGCGATTCCGGCGGCAATAACAAATGGGGCGGCAACAAGATATTTCCATGAAATATTTGCTGAAATCATCATAAAGCCGAACATAGCGGCAAAAACGATAGCTGTACCGTAGTCACCCTGTAATACAACGATACCCATGGGAAGCGCACCATGAATCAGCAAAAGCAGCATGTGCAAAGGCTTATTCATATTTTCCTCAACTTTTGAGAGGTGATAGCTGAAAGTCAGTACAAAGGCGATTTTCATAATTTCCGAAGGCTGTAAGCTTACGCCGAAAATCATAATCCAACCGCGGTCATCCGCGCCGTCACGCTGATAACCCAGAGATGTAAAGGTAAGTGCGACAATCAGCAGAGTAATTGGTACAAATATAAACCATAGTTTTACAAGTTTTCGATAGTCGATATGTGAAACGATAATTGAAGCCGTAAATCCCAGACACATAGAAACAAGCTGAGTTTTCCAATAGCTGTCGCCGATTCCCTCGTCCAGACTGACTTCACTTGATGCGATACTGTAAATCAATAAAGTTCCCAGTACCGCGCAAAGAGTTACTGCAAATAAAAGACCTAAATCAAGGCTGTGTTTATTTGCATGGAGTTTATTAAATGCGGATTTCATCTGATGTCCTTTCTATTTCTGTTCTTCATCTATGCGGTACTGAGCCGCCTCTGTTATGTGATTTTTACGGATAAGCTCTGAACCGTCAAGGTCGGCAATAGTACGCGATGTTTTCAGTATACGGGAGTATGCACGTCCTGAAAGGCTTAGAGCTCTGAAAAGCCTGTCCAGAGCCGCCGACGCTTCATCATCCATAGGGCAGAATTGCTGTAATTTGCTGTCAGTTATAAGGGCATTGCAGGTAATACCTGTACCTTTAAAGCGTTCAGACTGAATATTTCTTGCGGCGGATACTCTTTTGCGTATTGCCTCTGAGGATTCCTCTTTTTTGTCAGATGACAAATCCTTGAATTCCGCAGGTGCAACTTCGATGTGCAGGTCAAAGCGGTCAAGGAGAGGACCTGATATCCTCTGCTGATAGTCCACAACCTTTTTTGCGGAGCATGAGCATTTTCTCGTGGGATGCCCGTAATATCCGCAGGGACAGGGATTCATTGCGGCTATAAGCATGAATGTGCAGGGATATGTTACAGTTCCCGAAGCGCGCGAAATTGTAACGCTTCTATCCTCAATGGGCTGACGTAGGATTTCGAGGGTGCGTTTATCAAATTCCGCAACCTCGTCCAGAAAGAGCAGTCCGTTGTGAGCGAGGGAGACTTCTCCCGGCTTAGGAATAGTTCCGCCGCCTGCCAATCCTGCTGAGGAAATGGTGTGATGAGGGGAGCGGAAAGGTCTCTTTGTTATTATGGGCGATTCAGGGGTAAGCAATCCGGAAATGGAATGAATTTTTGTAGTTTCAAGAGCCTCGTCAAAAGTTAAAGGGGGAAGTATGGAGGGCATGCGCTTTGCAAGCATACTTTTTCCGCTTCCGGGAGAACCGACCAGTAGAGCGTTATGTCCGCCTGCTGCCGCAATTTCCAGCGCTCTTTTTGCAAACTGCTGACCTTTTACATCGGCAAAATCCAGTATTTCGTTATATTCAGGCTCGGGAGGAATATAAGTCTCACAGGGGATAAGCTTTTCTTCACCGCGAAAATGGCGGATAAGCTCCTCGCCGTTTTTCACGGCATAGACTTCAATTCCCTTGATAACGGAGGCTTCGCGGGCATTATCGTAGGGGACAAAAACGGATTTTATGCCCATTTCCCGTGCAAGAATCATCATGGGGAGAACGCCGTTGATTCCGCGTACATCTCCGTTGAGAGACAGTTCACCGATAAAGGCACAGCCGTCGGTTTCATCGTTTATCATACGCATAGCGCGGAGTATGGCAATAAATATCGCCATATCGTGCACAGAGCCGCTCTTTTTCGTATCAGCAGGGGCAAGATTTACCATAACCGCCGCCACAGGAAAGCTTACATCACAGGCGCGGAGAGCGGCACGAATACGGTCGCGGCTTTCTTTAACCACGATATCGGGCAAACCCACGATATCGAACTGCGGCTGACCGCGGCTTATATCAATTTCCACATCTACGGGAAAGGCGTTTAGCCCGAAAAGTCCGAGACTTGAAATTTTCGCAAACATATTTTCACATCCTTTACAGGAAAATCGTCTGATTTTATTATACCATTTTTTTCGCTGAATGTAAATAATATTATGGAAAAATTTTTTATAGCTATCAGTTGTTAGCCTTTAGCCATTAGCTTATGGTGATAATAAATTTTAGGGATTGATATTACAGCTAAAAGCTGAAAGCTAATGGCTTTAATATAAATGACAAAAAAAGTCGGATTTGCAAAGTGAAATCCGACGAATCAGCCAATGTTTGCGAAAAGCTTCAAATACCCTCTTGACAAAGCTGTTATTATGTGGTAAACTTATATAATGTATCAGTATGTGAAAGGTATCGCTATTCTCGCAGAATATTATATCACAATATGCATGTGTTTGTCAATAGTTTCTGTGAAATTTTATGAAAAATTAAACGGATTTGATACCTGAATACGAAAATCAAAAGGGGTTATCTAAAAATCGAGACGCGCGCGGAGTTTTAAGCCGTGAGTGAGGTTTTTAGAGGTTCTCGAAAATCAAAAGGAGGTTTCGCCTATGGTGAATGTAACACCTAAGCAGCTGGGAAAAAATGTCAGAATGAGCTTCGGAAAAATTACCGAGCCTCTCGAAATGCCTAACCTTATCGAAGTTCAGAAGAATTCGTACAAGTGGTTCAGGGAAGAGGGACTCAGAGAGGTTTTCCGTGACATGACAGCCATTACCGACTATAACGGTAATCTCGTGCTGAATTTCAAGGATTATCGCTTTGACGATACACCTAAATACAGCCTTGCAGAATGTAAATCAAGAGGTGCAACCTATCAGGTGGCTATGCGCGCTACAGCTACTCTCTGCAATAAGGAGACAGGTGCTGTAAGCGAAAGCGAAATATATATGGGTGATTTCCCGCTTATGACCGACAGCGGTACTTTCGTTATCAACGGTGCTGAGCGTGTTATCGTTTCACAGCTTGTCCGTTCACCCGGCGTTTACTACGCTTTTGAAAAGGATAAGACAGGTAAGGACCTTTTCAAGTCTACTGTAATTCCTAACAGAGGTGCATG
>CALGTV010000081.1 GCA_937902395.1 uncultured Ruminococcus sp. | reverse complement strand
CCTTTAGCAGAGTCCAGAGACAGCGTCTCTGGCAGGGTGTGGGACAGCGTCCCACGTAGTGTTCATGCGATCTGCAAGTGAGAGCGTCCCCTTAAAAATTATCTTATTGAAACTTTTTCGACAGTCTGAGGGGGAAAAACTCCCCAAAACGCAATATCTTTCAAAAATAGCCGCACAGAAACAACGACTCTACGTTGTTCTCCTGTGCGGCTATTTCTATTATACCGAGTTTTTTTTACAGCGCCATTGATTATTATTCAGTTAATCCCAAGTAGGCTCCTTACCTGTAGAAATCGCCGCATAGTAGACGAGAATTTTTGAAGCGTCGGAAGCGTCAACAATATCATCCTTGTTCACATCAGCGGCATTTGTCTGTATTTTGTCAAATGTCTGATTTCCGCCTGTCTGCACCTTTGCATATTCTGCAAGTACAAGTGAAGCGTCGGAAGCGTCAATAGTTCCGTCGATGTTTACGTCTCCGAGAGTGTAAGTGGATTCGATAACGGGGGGAGGCGTGATTGTAGGAACTTTGGTGGTAGTGCTTGTAACTGGTGTGGTAGTAGTGGTTACAGTTGTAGTAACTGTTGTGGTTGTCAAAGTAGTAGTTGTTGTTGTTGACGTTGTAGTTGTTTTGGGCTTTGTTGTAGCTATTGTGGACTTTGCTGTGGTAGTTTTGATAGTTGGTCCATTATTTTTAGTTGTAGTCTTTTTTGTAGTTGTAGTCTTTTTTGTAGTAGTGGTTGATATTGTTGATGTCGTGGTAACTGGCTGTTTATGAATATTTTTTTCAAAATCAATGGAATAATCAATAGTATTAAAGTCCAAGTCACGTATATCTGTTTCGGATGTATAACAGGAGATATCATATTCACTGTCTTCTATAGGGAAAACATAAGTAAAAAATGTCATTTCTTCTGTTATACCTGTTTCTTCATCGCCTATGATTAAAAATTGAATTTGTTTGTTAGTCTCATCATATACTAATAACATTTGCTCGTTATAAGGCGGCTCTATCGGCTTGCCCAAACCAGTGATATCAAGGTTTATTATGCCGCTTGTTGCGTAGAAATCTACGTTGCCTCTTACAGAAAAAGAAAGTTCAACGCTCTCGTCACATTCATTGACAGATATCACAAAATTGTTTGCCTTTGTAGTTGCGACAGAAGTTATAACTGGTATTGTTTCTGTTGTTGCAGCAGTTGTGGATTTAGTAGTCTTGGCGGTTGTGGGCTTTGTTGTAGCTATTGTGGGTTTTGTTGTAGCTATTGTGGGTTTTGTTGTAGCTATTGTGGGTTTTGTTGTAACGGTCATATATATTGAATCTTTATTGGTTGTGGGTCTAGTTGTATTGGTGGTCGCTTGTGTTGTTGTAGTGGTAGTTGTTGTCGCCGTAGTTGTTGAAGTAGTTGTAGTAGCAGGCTCTTCATTAAGAGCAACAAAGTTTCTTTTATGATCTATTCTGGCATATTTGTATGCTGTTGAGTTAATGTAACCATAGATTGTAGCATCATCTGGAAACGTCATATGTGAATCATCTATTTCACATTCTGGATTCTTTATTATTATTGATTCCAAGCTATCACAGTGCCAAAATGCAGAATATCCAATTTGCGCAACACTTTCCGGAAGTGTTATTGATGTCAGGTTCTCACAGTACTGAAATGCGTATTTTCCAATTCTCGTAACACTATCCGGAATTGTTACTGATACCAGATTATTACAATATTCAAACGCCATGAATTCAATATCTGTAACACTATTTGGAATTGTTACAGAGGTAATTTCATTGCTGTAAAGAAAAGCATCCCAACCAATAGTTTTAACACCGTCAGGAATAATTACATCACCTTTACAAGTACTTGCGTCAATTAATATTTCATTTACAACTACAAAAGGACTCTCTTTTTGTTTAGCTTCAAGCCAAGGTGTATCTTTAAACACTTTACTGCCAAAGGATGTAACACTGTCTGGAATTGTAATTGAGGTAAGGTTACTGTCTTCAAATGCAGAAGTGGAAATATTTGTAACACTATCTGGAATTGTTATTGAAGTTAAGCTATGACATTTACTGAATGCCTCCAATCCAATACTTGTAACACTATCTGCGATTGTTACTTTTGTCAAATTAGAGGTATATCTAAATGCCCTATTTCCAATTGCAGTTACGCCATCTTTGATGACGACCTCTTTTATATCTTTATCGTAATCACTCCATCTAAATGCAAACATAGCAGATAAATCTTTCATTGCACCTTCACCACTAATAGTAAGAGTACCATCGCTGTCAAGCTCCCATATAACATTATCGCCCTTATCACCACAAACACCCGAATCCACAATCTCCGCTGCGCTTACAGTTAAAGCAGGCAGTTCAACAGGATTATATGGCATAAATCCGATACCTCCTGCTGTGGCCATTGTCGCCGCAGTGATACAAGCGGCTAATTTTCTGAAACGATTCATAATAAACTTCCTTTCGTTTTGAAATATTTTAAAAACCCATGTATTTATTATACAATATAACAAGATATTTGTCAACAAAAAATGCGGCAGAAAATCCACCGCATTTGTAAATATTTAATCCCAAGTAGGCTCCTTACCTGTAGAAATTGCTGCATAGTAGGCGAGAATCTTTGAAGCGTCAGAAGCGTCAATGACATCGTCCTTGTTTACATCAGCCGCATTTGTCTGGGATTCTGTAAATGTGGGATTTCCTCCCGTCTGCACCTTTGCATATTCTGCAAGTACAAGTGAAGCGTCGGAAGCGTCAACAGAGCCGTCATCGTTCACATCACCGCGAGTATAAGGCGGCTCAGTAACAGGGGGAGTTGTAGTTGTGGGAACAGTTGTAGTTGGTGCTGTGGTTGTAGTCGTAGTAGTAGTTGTTGTTGTTGTCGTCGTTGTTGTCGTCGTTGTGGTGGTCGTTGTGGTGGTGATCGTTGTCGTTGTCGGAGAAGACATTTTATCCCTGATTTCAAAAGAAACAGTAATACTGATATTATTTGAGCAGTGAGCCGTCAGAGTAACAGTTCCTGTTCCTTTAAGGTATATATCCCGTGTATTCTGACAGCTTATTTTGTTATAGTCACTTGGCTGAAGCCAGTATACCTGGAAATTCTCACCCTGTGGATAAATATAGTCCAGCTTTATGGTGTTACCCACATACAGCTCAGATTCATTGGGAAGAATAATTGCATATTTTTCAGTGGGAGTTGTAGTAGTTATTGGCGGAGCAGTGGTAGTAGTAGTAGTTGTTGTTGTTGTTGTTGTTGTCGATGTGGTTGTAGTTGTGGGAGCATCTTCAACCGTCACATAAAAATATGAATATACAGAGCTGTTACTTGAATCATAAACATAAATGAGGTAATCACCTGTTCTGTATGGATTAAATCTTGATGAATCAATTGTAAATGAATAACTTGTAAGCGGTTCATTATAAACCTTGTACTCATTTGTATCGGAATAAATTGAAGCATAGCCTCCTGACAAATCAAGTGATTCTCCAACGATATATTTAGTTTTAGTTGGAGGATTTACAGAAAGATACCAGGTTGGTTCTTTCGTAGTTGTCGTGACAGGTTCGGTGGTTGTAGTGGTAGTTGTCGTAGTAGTAGTTGTTGTTGTTGTCGTAGTTGTGGTAGTAGTCACAGTTGTAGTAGTTGTTGTTGGTGGTTTAGTTGTTGTAGTTGTAGTGACAGATTGCTCAGAACCTATATAATCAATTGTGAAGGTTTTTGTAGTAATATTTCCGTTCATATCTGTAGCAGTTACTTTGTAAAGTCCATTTTTACTTACTGTAAATGAGGCATAATTACATTCGAGAAATTCAAGTCCGCCAACAGTAATATTACATATTTCATTAGTTTCAGCTTTTATAGAAACTTTTTTTCCGGGTACATATTTAGAACTGTCAGGAATTATGAGATTAAGTTCAGGCGGCACTGAATCCGATTTATTGCCTGTACTGCTTGCATTAGTAACTTCGATGTCAAAATCAACATTTGTACCTGTAGAGGCATACACAACAACTTCATAAGAACCATTTACAGGAAAAGCTAATCTGGCATGAGCTACCTGACCTGATTCAAAACTTATGACTCTGGCATATACATAAGTGTTATTACCTATTTTCTTTCTTGCTGTAATTTTGGTTATCTCCTCAGGTAACTTTGAAGCTATTTTGTCAAAGTTATTGAGATCTGCTTTTTTAGTATCAACTTTACCATAGATATCATATATTTCTTCCGTTGTTCCGGATGGCGAAGTTGCCGTTGAAACATACTCCCATTTATAAGATGTATAATATCCATTTTTATTATTTTCAACAATTGATGAAACTGAATCCGAAACGGATAAATTCGGCGCAGCATTAGCTGTAGTACAGATTGAAGTTGATAAGGCCAAAGTACCGCTGAGAACAAATCCCAAAAATTTTTTAAAAATACTCATAATTCCTCCACAAGAGCGTAGTTCGCTCAAAAGTTAATACCCCAAAAAAATTCTATATTTTCATTATATCATAATTCACAAAAAAAGTCAACAAAAACAGTCTTTAAAGTTGCTTTTGTTGACTTTTTGACAATATGTTATTTCGAATCAAACATATTTATTATATTTTAAAAATTGGAAACAGGAAGAGATGTAACTGCCTTAGCGTCATACAATTGAATTGCCAGCGCATCATTAGCAGTAACGCCGCTTCCTTGTTTATAACAGTCTGCATTTACATACCCGATTGCAGAAAGACCGTATTTGTCATAATTCCCAAGAGATTGGAGAATAGCAGTAGAATCAGCAATAGTAACCTTACCGTCCATATTGGCGTCACCTGAAAGAGTTGGAACAATTTTTGTAGTCGTGGCAGCAGTTGTTTTTTTGGTAGTGGTAGTTGTGGAACGGCTGATCAGGTCGATTGTGAAATCCTTTGTTACATAATTACCGTTTTTGTCTGTTGCCTTTACAGTATATATACCGTCAGATGAGAAAGCGGCATCAACGCCCGTACATGAAGAATATGTTTTCCCATTTACTTCAATATTACAAATCTCATTTGCTTCAATGTTTACAACTATATCGCTTCCTGGTTTATATTCAGAAAGAGAGGGAATTTTAACAGTCAGCTCTGGTGCTTTTTTATCATTTGGGTCAGTGTAGCTTATAACATTATCTATGATTAATTCAAAAACAGCCGTTGTACCTGTGGAAGATGATATGCTGCATTTGTATTTTCCGTTATCCGGAAACGCAAATTGAAAAAAATCTACCTGAGCAGGCTTAAAGTCTATAACATCAGCCTTAATATATGAGTTATCAGAGTTATATTTTTTTGCTTCTGCGTATTTGATTATGCTTGATGAATGAGAGTAAATGTGTTCATAGTTATATTCATCAAACCCCTCTGTATCATATTTTGCATAGATATCGTATATTATTTTTCGATTATTCTGAGCGAATGAAGCGGAAGAGTTACTTTCGTAGTGATAATACGTTCCGAAACGTGCCCCTTTATTATTGGTAATTGAAGAAGATAACGAATCATCAGATATTTGCGGCACAGCGCAGGCATTGAACGGTGTGGATGAAAGGCTTGCCATAGAAAAGCAAAGCAGAAATCCGAATGTGTTTTTTAATGTTTTCATAGTTCCTCCAAGACGAGCCAAAGCTCAAAAATTAATTATCCCAATTACACATTCTATATTCTTATACCAATCCCTAAAATGTTAGTAGATAAAAGTGCTGAGCAGAAATGATGTATGTCAAGGCGGACGACGAAAGCATACTGCCGTATGGTGAGGAAGTCCAACGATGACATACGGCATTTATGCCATTAGATTTGTCTACTGTTGTTTCAGGGATTGGTATTAATACAGACTCTTTTTTTTTCGTCTGTTTTATGCGGGAAGTATCCCATAACAGAAAAAGTCAGCAAAGACCTTATATAAACTGGTTTTGTTGACTTTTCTGAAAATAAGTTATATATTATTTAGGCGAGTTGTATTTTTTTTTCATTTTTTTTTGCTGATACTTTACTATTAAATTCTTCTGGTGTAGTGAATGTAGGTACCATATCGTGAAGTGCTTTTATTGCAGCAGCATTATCGTTTTCTTCTGCGGCATCTCTCAGCGTTCTGAGACGCTTAGGGAATGAATCTTCTTCAATTTCAATCTGTTTTCCGATGAATATGAGTTCGTTCTTTGTTTTCTGAAGTCCCTCTTCTTTTGTGAGTAATTCTTCCTCAATTTTCTCACCGGGACGCAGACCGATAAACTCAATGGGAACTTCTGCATAAGGAATTTTGCCATAAAGTCTGATAAGATTTTCGGCAAGAGTAACAATTTTCACAGGCTCACCCATATCGAGAATGAAAATCTCGCCGCCATGTGCGATAGCCGCCGCCTGCATTACAAGACTAACAGCTTCTGGGATTGTCATGAAATACCTGATAATATCGGGGTCTGTAACGGTAACGGGCTTTCCCTGTTCAATCTGACGCTTGAAAAGCGGAATAACAGAGCCGTTAGAGCCGAGAACATTTCCGAAACGAGTTGTTACAAATTCTGTTTTGCAGTTTTTATCCTGTGAGAGATACTGAACAATCATTTCACAGCAGCGTTTTGAAGCGCCCATGACATTTGTAGGATTTACAGCCTTATCAGTGGAAATCATAACGAACTTTTCAACATTATGGAACTGTGCAAGGGAAGCGGTGTTGAAAGTTCCGATGACATTATTTTTAATAGCTTCCATAGGAGAGGATTCCATAAGCGGAACATGCTTGTGAGCAGCAGCATGGAAAACAACCTGAGGCTTGTACTTTAAATACAACTGATTCATGCGGTTGTAATCGCGGACAGAGGCAATCTGTACAATAAGATTAAGGTCGCTGCCATATTCCATACGGAGTTCCTGCTGGATATCGTATGCATTATTTTCGTAGATATCGACGATAATAACAGTTTTTGGGGTATATTTAGCAATTTGACGAACAAGCTCAGAACCGATAGAACCGCCGCCGCCTGTAACCATGCAGACTTTTCCGTTAATGAAATTGCGGATTTCAGTAGTATCAAATTCAATGGGAGGTCTGCCGAGAAGTGCCTCTGTTTTGATATCATGAATCTGTTTAAGAAGCGTCATGCCGTCGTCAAAAATGAGATTACCAATGAATGGGAGTATACGAACTTTAACATCCAACTTGCTTTTGGCTTCGGTGCAGAGGTCAACAATGCGCTGACGCTCATCACCGATACTGGAGGGAATCGCCAATAAAATAAGTTCAATATCCATTTCCTTGGCAAATTTTATTATTTCGTTTGTATTGCCAACGATTTTCACACCATTTATTGATGTGCCGATTTTAGATTTATTATCGTCAATAATACAGACAGGATTGTAGTTAAGTGCGGGATTATCAGCTTCATAAGGGCGTTCAAGGGAATTTTTGATTTCATCAAGAATCATTTTGCAGGCACGTCCGCCGCCGACTATCATAGTACGGGGGCAATTCTCGTCTTTTTTCGCTTTTGGCTGAATGCCGATAAAAGCAGTACGGAAAAGAATACGGAAAAGGCAAATGCCGCATATAGCCATAACGCCATGGCATATCATGAAATTGAATTGCAGAGCATCGTTTGTAGAAAGATAATGGAAACCCCATGCAGCGAGTATACCCAGAGCTGTACCGCCAATACAGCATAAGTAATCGCGTTTTTTAGCATATCGCCACATTTTGCTGTATGCGCCCAGAGCAAAAAGGAAAACAAAACAGCAAATAGTTCCTGTAATTATTGGTATGAGCATACTTTTCGATGAAAGCTCCTTGTCAAAGAACGAAAGTATGTAATTTGAGGCAAGGGCAGAAAACATCACAATAAATGCGTCAGCGAGGGCTAAAAGAACTTTTCTGACGCTGAATTCAGCAAGCTTCTTTTTCATTTTAATTCTCCTTCTTGTACAGAAACTGTGATATAAGGCGCATAAGCTGAAATGAGAGGACTTAATGCGTCGCTTGTTCCGTACACGGTTATTTTGAAATCTTTTTATCTTAGGGGAAACTCCATTATAGATTTCGGCAATTATCTCTGTTAAGAAATAAGATTGTGAAAAAATACATATATTTCAACAGAAAATAATACTTGTTTATATTATATCACTGCAAAATGAATATGTCAAGTGATAGAAAAAATTACAAAAAAATACATAATTTGGCATAAAACGCAGATAAATACCGATATTTCGAAAAAAATAATAATATAATTTTAATATTTACCCTATTGGCAAATTACCATTTATTGCTAAGTTGCATATAGCTAATAAAATTAATAAATTAATTTTGCTTAATATGATGTATTATTCGTTTCAGTGTGCAGATAATACTTTTGCAATTGATTGCATGAAAGGAGATTTAGAATTATGAGTATGCCTATAACAGAACCTGATTCGAATGATATTGAATATGTATGCCCTGCGGCTTCATGGGGAGATATGACAGGACTTATTCCTGCAAATAATTCATCTGAAACCATATCGGAGGAATATCAGAATCTTTATCCTTATTTACCAGACGCAAATGGTAAAAAGTCTAATAATCCACTGACGTAAAGTTCTTTAAAGTAAGCCGCATGTATCTTTTCTTTGAGGATATGTGCGGTATTTTGATTATTATGTATAATATTGCTTAAATATTGTGTTGAAATTATCGGGATTAACAAAAATTTAAAAAACACTTTATTTTTTACTTAAAATATGGTATAATTTAATGGAATTTATGAGTAATAAAAAATGTCAATGAAAATTGGCAGAAAATAAATTTCAAAGGGTGTTGTGTATGAAAAATGGTGTTCGTATGCTTGATATCGCCGAAAAACTGGGAGTTAGCGTTGTAACTGTTTCAAACGCTCTCGCAGGAAGAGACGGCGTAAGCGAGCAAGTTAGAAAGCAGATTTGTGAAACTGCTGAGGAAATGGGCTATAAGCCTTCAAACACAGGAGCAAAGAAAAAATCTGATCTTCCAAAAATCGGAAAAAGCGTTGCAATTCTCACTTCTGAGCGATTTGTAGGCTCTATGGGTACATTTTACTGGGAGCTGACTGCAAATATTTCCAATAAGCTTTCAGCTGCAAATGTACTTATGGTGTATGAGTGTATCACAAGAGAAAATGAGAGAAAGATAATTTTGCCTCCTACAGTAACAGAGGCTCGCGTTGACGGTGTTATTGTTATTGGTCAGCTTAGCCGTGAATATGCAATGGAACTAAGTAAAATAGAGATTCCGCTGCTTTTCGTTGATTTTTATGTAAACCGCTGCACTGTGGATTCCGTAAATTCCGACAGCTACCACGGCGGATATATGCTTACTGATTATCTTGTTGAAAGAGGTCATAAAAATATCGGATTTGTTGGCTCTCTTAATACTACAAGCAGTATCAATGACCGCTATCTTGGTTACAGAAAATGCCTTATGGAAAACGGACTTGAATCCAGAAAAGACTGGCTTCTTGAGGACCGCGATGAAATGGGAATTTTGTTTGACCATATTAATTTCCCGAATGAGATGCCTACAGCTTTTGTCTGCAACAGCGACGAAACAGCATTCAGAGTAATATCAGCACTTAAATCAAAGGGAGTACGCGTTCCCGAGGATATTTCCGTTGTGGGATATGATAATTACACAGTGTCAAATATATGTATTCCTGCTATTACAACAGTGGAAGTTGACCTTGTAAAAATGGCGGCTGAATCCGTTGACCTTATGCTGAAAAAGCTTGAAAATCCTGAATATTCTGAGGGTAGACGCATAATCAGCGGCAGGCTTATTGAAAAAGACAGTGTACTTGATATAAGATAATAGGAGCCTGATAATTTGCTTATTCATAATTTTTTCGGACATCTCGGCACTGTTATGCGCCATAGACATATGGTTATGATACACTGCTTCAAGGCAGGTATCATTAAACGGGGGCTTCTTCACGATTTATCAAAATTTTCACCCACAGAATTTTTATCGGGAGTGAAATATTATCAGGGCATGAGAAGTCCTAATGAGCGTGAAAGGGAAGTCAGCGGCTATTCAAAGGCATGGCTTCATCACAAGGGCAGAAATCGCCACCATTTTGAATACTGGACAGATTATTCCGTGAAAACAGGAAAAATGATGCCTGTGCGTATGCCTGATGAATATATTTACGAGATGTTCTGCGACAGAGTTGCCGCATCTAAAATCTATAAAAAAGAAGCCTACAACGACCGCTGTCCTCTTGAATATTTTCTTCAGGGACATGGTACAAGATTTATTGAATCGTATACAGCGGGACGGCTTGAATTTCTCCTGCGGCTTCTTGCTGAAAAAGGGGAAAAGGCGGCTTTCGGCTATATAAGACGACAGAATAAAAAGAGAACTTCAAAAAGGTAAATGATGTTGAACGAAATGAGGGAAATACGTTGAAAAAAATACTTTTGCCGGCATTGCTTTTATCTTTGATGTTAAGCGGATGCAAGGAAGAAAAGCCTGTTGAGCTTTCGCCTGTAAGTGTTCCTGCGGCTGAAATTATTGATACCGAACTTGCCACAGAATTGGAAACAACTGAGCCTGCAACAGAAAAAGCTACGGAAAGCGACAGCAATATTTCGCCAAAAGTTGCGCGGAAACTTAAAAATATGAGCCTGCATGAAAAGGTATGCCAGATGTTTATGGCTGTTCCTGAGAAAACAACATATTACTATGATACTCTTACATATGTTGATGATTGGTACAGAAACTGCTATACTGAATATCCCATAGGCGGATTTATCTATTTTGAGGCTAACATTACCTATGACCAGCAGCTTCGGGATTTGCTCAGTCAGTCTCAGGAAATGGCTCTTGACAATAACGGTATAGGGCTGTTTCAGGCTGTTGACGAGGAAGGCGGTTATGTAACACGAGTACAGAAAAGGCTGTGGAAAACTCCCGTTGACAATATGAGCGAATACGGAAAGCTTAACGATTATAACGCAACCTATGAGGCGGGGCGTACAATCGGCGAATATCTGGCTGATTATGGCTTTAATGTGAATTTTGCTCCTGTTGCCGATGTCAATATAAGCGAAACAAATGAGCTTGGAAACAGAATTTTCAGCAGTGACCCTCTGGTTGTTTCGGATATGTGCACAGCTATGATACAAGGTCTGAAATCTCACAAAATTGCCGCAACTCTGAAACATTTCCCGGGACTTGGCGCAGGTACAGGAAATACACATTATACTACCGTAGAAATTGACAGAACTCTTGAACAGCTTGAAATTGCTGAATTTCCTGCTTTTAAAGGCGGAATTGAGGCAGGGGCTGATTTTGTAATGGTTGGACATCAGATTGTTTCTGCTTCCGGAGACAATCTTCCTGCGGATTTATCGCCTGTAGTTGTTACTGACTGGCTTAGAGAAAAAATGAACTTTGAGGGAATAATTATTTCCGATTCTCAGGCAATGGGCGCAATAACAAGTACTTATACAAGCGACGAGGCAGCTATAAAATCTATTGAGGCAGGAGTTGACATAATCCTTATGCCTAATGATTTAAGGGCGGCAATCGACGGTGTTGAAGCGGCTGTTAAATCCGGAGATTTGACTAAGGAGCGCATTGACGAAAGTGTTATCCGTATTCTTGAAAAGAAAAATGAAATGGGATTGCTTAATTGATAAAATTTTCATGGATAGAAATTTGTGATTTTATAAAACTCCTTCCATAATAGGGCTGAAATGGGCATTTTTCCAACGGAAAAATGTTGATTATTGAAAAATAATTTTTATTTTCTCTGTTTTACCTGATTATCAACAGCTATTTTTGTGAATTTATAATAAAATTTACTGTTATAATTTTTGTTAGATTACGATATAAATTATAATTATTTTGAAATCGCAGAGCGTCAAAATAGTCTTGAAAAATTAGATTTAATAAAAAACGCACGGAGAGAAATCCGTGCGTTGAGATTGTTGAGAAAGCTTTAATAAAGGGGACGCTCTCACTTGCAGAGCGTCCCCTCTTTTCAATTCAATCGCAGTCAA
>CALGTV010000080.1 GCA_937902395.1 uncultured Ruminococcus sp. | reverse complement strand
GACATACGGCTTCTCAAGAGACGACGCTGGTAAGTTCTTAAATGCTTACTATGATGCTAAGATCTTCGAAAACGATCCCTTCGCTAAGCTCGACCAGACAGGCGTAGGCAAGCTCATGGAAATGGCTATCAAGATGGGTAAGGCTGCTCGTCCTGAACTCCACGTTGGTATCTGTGGCGAACACGGCGGCGATCCTACATCTGTAGAATTCTGCCACCAGATTGGTCTTGACTATGTATCTTGCTCACCTTTCCGTGTGCCAATCGCAAGACTTGCTGCTGCACAGGCTGCTCTTAGATAATTATTTGATTTAATAATTCTTTAAGATAAAATATCCCCGTATTCGATTATATGTCGGATACGGGGATTGTTATTTGTGAATGATGAGTATATATAGGAACACCCCGTATCATCGTTTGTACGCTGATACGAGGTGTTTTATTAAAATAAATCTTCAAATATTCTCATAGTTTCATCACTCATTTTACGGACAAAACCTGATACAGAAGTAGTCATAATTCTATCGTTTTTATCGAATCGTAAAGGCTTTTCAACAGATTGGTTTTTTCCAAAGAGCATACTTTTTACGATTTCAATTGGAATAGATCTTGGGTAAATTTCAGAGCCATTTCCACTTGCTGCAAGTTTGGCACAGCAAGTTCGTGGTTCTTGATGATAAAGATGTGGTAAATCTTTCAGCTTATCGGAGTGATATATACGTTGAATATTGTCAGGGAGCTTTTCATACGTTTCACCCTCGAAGCTGATATGTTTAACCGTAGTTTCATCAACTACATAACCTGACCCATGTTCCCACATTACAAAATCGCCATACATTCCTTCTGTATAGTAAAGAACTCCTTTAGGAATAAGTACGGAATGGTATGTACCGAGCTCACGCATAGTATAGTCAAATGCACATTCTATTTTTTCAACAGGAAGACGTGCCATTACAGCTAATGTCCCATTCTGAATAGTAACTGCATATATAATATCTTCGTTTTTCACTGCTGATATAGACGGCATTATCTGATGTTGACTACCATAAACAACTTTAAAAGGACCTGTGTCACCTGCTTTTTCTAATTCCTTTACATAATCCTTGCCCCAGTAAACTATATGTCCAGCCATTATATCTACCTCCAAATTCATATATTTCCTGACATCCATTCTATATATACAAATGAAAATGTTGACTGGACATCGTATAAATTTATCTTTTAATTATTCTCACAACACACTCCGTATGTTTTGTACCAGGGAAAAAGTCGCCTCCGCACACTCTCTCCACATTATACCCGTTATCTGAGAGATATTTCGCATCACGGGCGGCAGTAGCAGGATTGCAGGAAATCATAACGATTTTTCGGGGTGCGGCGGAGAGTATCACATCAAGGGACTGCTGAGAGCAGCCTTTTCTCGGAGGGTCAACCACGATAATATGGGGGTTACAGCCATTTTTGTGAAGCTGAGCGAAAACCTCTCCTGCATCGCCGCAGTAAAATTCCGCATTTGAGATATTATTTTCGGCTGCATTTTTCTTGGCATTTTCCACAGCCTCAGGGATTATTTCAATGCCCACGATTTTCTTTGCTTTGTGAGCCATTGAAAGACCGATAGTACCTGCACCGCAGTACAAATCGGCAATAATTTCATCACCTGTTGGGTTGGCATATTCTAAAGCCTTTGCATAAAACCTTTCCGCCTGTGGAGTATTAATCTGATAAAATGAAAGGGGAGAAATTTCAATTTTATTGCCGCTCATTGTATCGTAAATTGTATCACTTCCCCACAGAGTAACACACTCCGCACCGAGAATCACATTAGTTTTATCAGGGTTTATATTCATCACAATGCTCTTTATATCGGGGAATTTTTCCGTAAGTCCCCTGCACAGTGAGGCAAGCTGTCGGCTCATATCCTTACGCACCACAAGGCACACCATGATTTCATTGGAATACGCGCCTTTTCTTAGATAAATGTGGCGCATTATGCCCGTTCCTTTGGATTCATCGTATACAGGGAGCTTCTTTTTGTTGATGAATTCAAGAATATCAGCGGTAATACTGCTGAAAATCTCGGGCTGTAAAGGGCAATCCTCAATAGGAATAACTCGGTGACTTCTGGGAGCGTAAAATCCGCAGACAGCTCTTCCGTCCACAGATGCAAGGGGATATTGTGCTTTATTTCTGTATCTGTCAAAGTTGTCACTGGGAATAAATTCATCATATTCAGGTGATAGTCCGCCAATACGCTCAAAAGCGCTTTTTACGGTATCCGCTTTGGCTTGACATTCCGCCTCATAGCTTATATGTCGGTAAACACAACCGCCGCATTTCTTGTAAACTCCGCATTGTCTTATTTCGCGGTCGGGGGAGGGGGTGATAAGCTTGTCTACAATTCCGAAGCCGTAACTGCTGAGAACCTTGACAATTTTAATATCAGCCACATCTCCTACAGCTGTTTCGGGAACAAATACTGCCATATTGTCAATTCGGCATACTCCGCTTCCCTCTGAGGTAAGTCCCGTTATTTCTGCGGTATAGATTTGATTTTTTTCAGGCATTGTGTTACCTCCTTTTTTTTCTCCATAAGTTCATCAAAACGGTTGATATACTCGTATGGGAATTTATAATTGTGGATTCTGTTGATAAGTCCGTCGGGATATACAAGCTTTGTGGAAGCCGCACAGCCTGCGCCGAGAATCGTCTGTGTTTCGTCCATAATAAATATGTTGTACTGGCTTTCATAGCCTTTTTTTGCATATCCCACATTTTCAAGATTATCAACAGTATTTTTCTGACGGTACATATAATATGGCAGATAGTTGTTTTCCATAAGCTTTTCAATGCTGTAATCCACCATTTCTGCGGCTGGATTTGCCATATTTTCATTTCCGTCGCGGAAAAGTGCCGCTGAACGTTTAACTGTCAGGGTATGTACAGTTATACTTTCAGGGGATAGTTCGACAATTTTATCAAGGGTATTTTTGAAACTCTCTGCTGATTCCGTAGGAAGTCCTGCAATGAGGTCAGTATTTATATTGTCAAATCCGATTTTTCTTGCAAGTTCAAAGGCTTCAATAGCTTCTTTTCCCGTGTGCATTCTGCCAATAACACGCAGCACATCGTCATTGAGAGTTTGTGGGTTTACAGATATTCTGTCTGCGCCCAGTTCCTTTATAACGCGAAGTTTTTCCTCTGTTATGGTATCGGGTCTGCCAGCCTCAAAGCTGTATTCCCTTATCCTGTCAAGGTCGAAATTAGCGGCAACAGCTTCCATAACTCTGCGGATATCCTCCGCGGAAATGGAAGTGGGAGTGCCTCCGCCGAAGTAGATTGTATCAATCTTTGTATCATTTTCTTTTACAAGTCTGCCGATGGTTTCAAGTTCACGGCATAAAGCGTCGATATACTGGGGCATAAGCTTTATTGCAGATGCCATGCTGTGCGATACGAATGAACAATAACTGCACCGTGTAGGGCAGAATGGAATTGATACATAAAGGCTTGCGGCTGATGTGTCAATGCTGTCAAGTATGGGCTGCTGATTTACAGCTGTTTCATAGGCGAGGGAAAGTTTATTCGGTGAGAGCTCATATCGCTCTGAAAGTGTTTTTTCGATTTCCTGCCGTGAAAGTCCTTGTGCCATAAGCTCTGTGACTTTTTTTACTGGGCGGATTCCCGTCATAAGTCCCCATGGTGCAGATACCCCTGTTTTGCGGCAGAGAATGTGGTATATCAGCCTGCACAGCTCATGCTCCGCAGTTCTTTTTTCAGTGTTTTCGGGGAGGCTTTTTTCTTCTGTTTCGGGGGTATCTCCGTTGAGACGTATTGTTGCGCTGAGACGCATATTATCGTCGCTTATTTTACATTCTGCAATGATGTAGCTTTCGCCTTGTGCCTCTGTGATATCTTCTGTAAAATTAAAGCGTGCTGTGTGGAAAAAAAGCTTGCAGATTGATTCAATCTCATATTTAAAAGAATTGCCGATCAGCACGATCGGCATTTTATAATCATTATTTTTATTAATCATCTTTTATCCTCTGAATGATTTCATATATGGGTTATTCCGACGCTCATAATCAAGGTCGGTGAATTCGTTATGTCCCGGATATATCTTATAGTTTCCTTCAAGCTCGTAAAGGGTTTCAAGGGACTGTATCATATAGTGAGGGTCACTGCCGGGGAAATCGGTTCTGCCTACAGAACAGCAGAAAAGTGTATCTCCTGAGAAAATAACACGTTCCTCATCGCAGATATAGCATACACTGCCGTGAGAATGACCGGGGGTATGAAGCACGCGGAAGCTGTAATCTCCCTCGTTTATTATGCAGTTGTCGCGGATTATCTCATATTTCATAACAGGCTTGAAAGGCATAATTGATATCATAGAATGAAGCGACAATGCAGAGCTTTCAAGCATGGGGGAATCTGTTTCGTGGACGAAAACTTCTGCTCCTGTAGCCTGACGGACTTCTTCAACTCCGCCTGTGTGGTCAAAGTGTCCGTGGGTGAGAAGTATCTTTGTCAGTTTAAGACTGTTCATTTTGAGATATTCAAGGAGAAGCCGCGGACTTCCGCCTATATCAATAGCAATACAACGATTCGGTGCAGTTACAACGATATAGCAATTGGCATTGAGCTCGCCAAGCTGTAATGTTTTTATAAGCATGACATTCCCTCCTATATAGCGGAACGTTCAACGGAAATAACGTTCTTTATTTTTTTGATTTTATCAAATATAGCTTTAAGCTGTTCCATACTTGAAATTACGATTGTGCTTTCAAAAAGTGCATTACCGTTTTTCAGCACTCTTGATGAAGAGTGAACGATAGGTACACGGGATTCCATAAGAACAGCAGTGATATCATACACAAGACCAAGGCGGTCAGCGGCGATAACCTCAAAGCTTGTCTGGAACTGTGAACTTGTATTCTCTGACCACTGAATGTCAAACCAGCGTTTGATTTCCTCGGGGTCGTTGCGCTGGAGTGCCGCGCGGTAGTTGGTGCATTTGGTTGTATGAACGGAAAGACCAAAGCCTCTTGTTATAAATCCTACAATATTATCTCCCGGCAGGGGATTACAGCACTGTGCAAATTTTATGGCGATATCATTTATCTGGTCGAGGATTATGCTGTTTTTGCTGTCGGGCTTGGGCTTTATCATGGGAGCATTTGCCGTTTCCTGTACAGGCTCGCCATACTGCTTGTTATAGCGGTCTTTCATTCGGGGGAGCATTTTTTCAAGGGATATACCCTTATATCCCACAGATGCATAGAAATCGTCGATAGTTTCGCAATTGTGCTTTGCGAAGTCGTCTCTGAGGAAATCCTCCAGTTCCTTTTCGGGAACGTTCATTCTGTGACGTTTGAACAGCTTTTCAAGCTCGGCTTTTCCCTCGACGATATTTTCTTCACGGCGTTCCTTTTTGAACCATGAGCGTATCTTTGAGCGTGCCTCATTGGTAAATACCGTATTCAGCCATGCTCTGTTGGGACCTTTTTCAGGGTCCTTTGTGGTGATAATCTCGCATATCTGTCCCGTTTCAAGCTTGAAATCAAGAGGGACGATTCTTCCGTCAACCTTTGCACCGATTGTCTTATGTCCTATTTCTGTGTGGATACGGTATGCAAAGTCTATAACATTTGAACCCATAGGAAGAATTACTGACATTCCCTTGGGAGTCATTACAACAACGTCCTCGGGAGCGATATCAGTCTTGATGATGCGTACAATTTCCTCAACGTCATCGGAGGTCTGCTGAGCCTCTATAACCTGTCTTACCCATGCAAGACGCTGTTCCATTTTATCTCGGGAGCGTATGCCCTCCTTGTATTTCCAGTGAGCTGCAATGCCGTATTCGGCGGTTTCGTGCATATCCCATGTGCGTATCTGCACTTCAAAGGGAATTCCCTCTTTGCCTAAAACCGTTGTATGAAGTGAACGATAATCGTTGGCTTTGGGAGTAGCGATATAATCCTTGAAACGATTCGGCAGGGGCTTGAACATATCGTGAATAAGTCCCAGAACTCCGTAACATTCGGGGATAGTACATACAATAACTCTTACAGCGTATTTGTCGTATATCTCATCAATGTCCTTGTGCATCATGAAAATCTTTTTATATATGCTGTAAATACTTTTTACGCGTCCTGAAACTATGGGCGGTTCTGAGAAATCTTCCTTTTTGAAGCGCTCCTGTATGCGCTCCTTGATTATCTCGATAAATGCCTGTCGCTCCTCCTTTTTGTTTTCAAGGATGTTTTCAATCTCCTGATAGGCGTAGGGGTCGAGATAGCGGAATGACAAATCTTCAAGCTCCTCCTGTATAGCCCTTATACCGAGACGGTGGGCAATGGGAGCATAGATATTCATGGTTTCAAGGGCAGTGGCAATCTGCTTTTCGTGAGGACGGTATTTCAGCGTTCTCATATTGTGCAAGCGGTCGCCAAGCTTGATTATCATAACGCGGATATCCTGCGACATGGCAAGGAGAATTTTTCTCACGTTTTCAGCCTGTTGCTGTTCCTTTGAATTTGTGGGGATTTTTCCAAGCTTTGTAACGCCGTCCACAAGAAGTGCAACGTCCTGACCAAAGCGTTTTTTAAGGTCGTCGAGAGTAGCGGCGGTATCCTCCACAACATCGTGGAGCAGGGCAGAGCAGATTGTATCTGTATCCATGCCCAGTTCAAGCAGGATATAGCTTACTGCAAGGGGGTGGATAATATAATCCTGTCCTGAGGAGCGTTTCTGTCCCTCGTGAGCCTTTGCCGCAAACTCATAGGCTGAGAGAATCTTGCTCAGGTCGTACTGACGGTCATCCTTTAATATCTTCTGGATGATCATTTCAATTGTGAAATTGTCGTCATAATCGGGGATTGCGCTGAGATATTCCTCCGATAAGGGTTCAGATGCCGCTGTAGGAATAGGTATATCCTGAAATGGCATATTTCCCGACATGTTTTTTTCGTTTTTCATTGTGATCATCCTTTCTTGTGTAAATTACTGATTGCCGATTCTGCTTTTCAGCCCGTTGAGAACAGGGGCAGAGTTAAAATCGGCTTTCTGAGTAACTGCAACCCGTCGGATAACTGAATCTGAACAGGAGCAGGTGATAAGTCCAAGCTCTTTCATAGCTTCAACAGCAAAACAAAAACGACAGTAGTTGATTTTGTTGCAAATCTTGAAATACAGCTGTTCGGAATTTATACCGTCAAGCTGAATCAGCTTGTAAATCGCTGCCGCATCCTCACGGGAGGGCAGCATTGAGGGATAGTAATTGGCAGGCAGTTCCTCGCCGCGCATATGGGATTCAAAGGAATTCAGGGCGGCAAAGTATTTATTCTGGGGGAAATCATGTCTGCGGATATCGGAAATAATCAGGCTGAGAGATGTTTTATCCCTGTATGTATTGACTTCAAGGGTAACAATCATATCGCACATATCTCCGCGGACTACAGGAAGCTGGTCGGGAGAGGTGCGGAATTTCATAGCCTCAAAGGTATTATTTCCGAATTTTATGACAATACGGGAATGTACATTGTTTGAAATGGGGATAATTCCCGTGATTTCTGCATTTTCTATAAGGAAAAGGGGCTTTTCGTTTTCCGCGCCGAAAGGCTGGAGTACGTCAAGACCTTTAACATTTTCGATTGTAAGCTGTCGGGGCTGTAGGCTGTAATCAGCAGAAAGCTCATATGAGGGCATTTCCTTGTGATTTTCAAGGGCGTATCTGTTGATAAGTCTGCCGAACTCATCGCCCATGCCTGATTTTATAGTAAATCCGCCTGCGCCTACATGGCCGCCGAATTTTTCAAGCACATCTGCGGCATATGTCAATGCGCCGAATACGGAAAAACTGCCGAAAGAACGTGCAGAACCGCGGAGCTCTCCGTTTTCCTCTGAGGCGATAAAGCAGGGCTTCCCGAAGCGTTCAACTATACGGGAGGCTATGATGCCGATAACACCGTGATGCCAGCCCTTGCCGCATACGCATATGACGCGCTCGTGTATAAGCTGCGGATTTCTGTCAAACATGGCGTATATCTCGGAAATAATTGAATTTTCAGCCTCTCTGCGCTTCATATTGAGGTTGTTCAGCTCCTGAGCGATTGGCAGAGCCTCCTCGTAGCTTTCAGCGAGGAAAAGCTCCATTGCCGTTGAGGGTGAGCCGAATCTTCCAGCGGCATTTATTCTCGGTGCGATACCGAAGCCGATTGATGTGGAATCAGGCTTTTTATTGCTGATTCCGCATACTTCCTTTAATGCGATAAGTGCAGGCTTGTCCGTATTTTCTATAAGCTGTAAGCCGTTTTTGACGATGAAGCGGTTTTCACCTGTAAGGCTTACGATATCTGCAACAGTCGCAACAGCGGCAAGGTCGCCGAACTGTTCAAGGGCAAAGGTATAATCTCCGCCGTCCATAGCCGCAACAAGCTTTAACGCAATAACAGCACCGCAGGCATACTTGAATGGTGAGCAGTCGTCGCGGCGGTGGGTATCTACCACAGCTTCTGCACGGGGGAGCTGTTCGCCTTGCTGGTGGTGGTCGGTTACTACAAGTCGCATGCCGAGGGAGTAGATATATTCAGCCTCGTCAATAGCGGAAATACCGTTGTCTACAGTGACAATCAGGTCTATTCCGTCGCTGTGAAGCTTTTCAATGGCATTTTTATTCAGACCGTAGCCCTCAGAACGCTCAGGGATATAGTACGTTACATCGGCGGCAATTTCATAGAGGTAGGAATATAGTATAACCGTTGCCATAACTCCGTCGCAGTCGTAATCGCCGTATACGCAGATACGCTGACCGTTTTCAACAGCGTCGTTTATGGTATCAGCGGCGGCTTGCATATCCTTTATGAGAAAGGGGCTTGAGAGCTCATTTATTTCAAGCTTTTCCATAACGGATTCCGCAGAAGAATAGCCCTTTGCGGCAAGTGTGGCGGCGGCAAGCTCGGAAATACCGCAGTTGAGGGAAAGTTTAGATATAAGACTATTGTCGAATTGTTTAACGCTCCATTTTTTCATTGCTTCACCCGATTATCAATTTTTATATTCTTATATTATAACATAATTCTGTGAATTTTTCAATACAAAAATCCGAATTTATATGCAAATGAATTTAAAATGTCAGATTTTTATTGTTGTTCTGTAGGGGCTGCCTTTGGCAGTCCGTGGTTTTGGAATGAAATTGCGGGCGGATAATATCCGCCCGAGATTATCGAAAAACCTGAATTTCGTTCCGAAATTGCGGTCACGGCACGCCGTGACCCTACATCGTATAACGTAGAATAGCCGTTTTGTAGGGACACGGCGTGCCGTGTCCGTTATACAATATGCCTTTTTCTACAGTCTGAGGCGGATAATATCCGCCCCTACCTTGCCAAAGGGCTTCGCCCTTTGGAATCCCGTGCTTTATTATGTCACTTCAAGCATTTTTTCAAGCTTTGTCCTCAATTTGCGGATAATCTTCTTCTCCAGCCGCGATATGTAGGATTGTGATATGCCTATCATATCCGCTACTTCTTTCTGGGTTTTTTCCTTGCCGTCGATAAGTCCGAAGCGCAGTTCCATAATCTCCCTTTCACGTTCACCAAGCTGTGACACGGCATTTCTCAGCAGTTCACGCTCAGCCTCGTTTTCGATTCCCTTGCTGACAATATCGTCATCTGTACCGATTACATCGGATAAAAGCAATTCATTTCCGTCACCGTCGGTATTCAGAGGCTCGTCAATGGAGAGGTCGCCGCGATACTGAGAAGATTTGCGCAGAAACATGAGAATTTCGTTCTCAATGCACCGTGAAGCGTATGTGGCAAGCTTGATGTTCTTATCGGGGCAGAATGTATTCACCGCCTTGATAAGCCCGATAGTGCCGATTGATACGAGGTCCTCAATGCCGATACCTGTGGATTCAAATTTTTTTGCGATATACACCACAAGCCTCAGATTGCGGACAATCAGGGTATTTCTGGCTTCCGGGCTGTTTTCCGTCAGAGCTGCAAAAACGGCTTCCTCCTCCTGTTTTGTCAGCGGTGGAGGCAGAGTGTCCGAGCCGTTGACGTAGTACACGCTGCTGCCCATGATTTTTCTGATTCCTGAAATGATTTTCTGTAAAATGTTCATATACTTTCTCCTTTATATTAAAAATATTTTTGGATTAAATATGGCTTTGCTTTCCGAATCGCCCAGCCCTATCATCACATCAACAGGCTTTCTCTCTTTGTTGCTGTCGCGGATAATTATTACCTCATCGGGACGGAAAATATCCATGATACCCTCTCCCGATACGGTAGAAACGGGGATAATACGTGTTTTTACCGTGGCTGGCAGTTCGCCTATATCCTCACGGGAGCATATAACCACAGGCTTGCCCGTGAAAAAATCCACAAGAGAATTTCCCGTATCTGCAAGGCCTTTCAGCTTTACAATCTTGTCTTTTATGCGGATTATAACCGAGAAATCATCATTGTCGGAATTTCGGCTGAATCGCTTTAATATACACACAACAAAATACATAACGGCGGTAGTGATAATCAGGATAATCAGGGAGAAATCTATGTAGAAATAGGAGTTGGAGAAGTGCATAAAGCTTGGTTTCAGCCACGAATAAACGCCGTAGACCGCCCCTGCAATGAGAAAATTTGCCCCGTAGAAAGCGGCAGAATTTTTTATCAGCCGCCTTGCTCCGTGTATGCCGAAAGCGGTCATAACAACCGTAACCGCCGCTGCAAGCTTTATGGCGGTATTCACCATATACGGCAGCTGTGGAGCAAGGATAAGCAGGGAGTAGAGACTGCCGTAGAATGAGGCTATAATGCATCTCAGGGGTTTCAGAGGAGAGCCTGTCAGCTTGGCAGTTATGCTCAGGAGGAAAAAGTTGACGTACACATTAAGAATTATTAAAACATCAATATAAATTGTCATTGGATAACCTCCCTGAAACTATTATACTACAGTTGGATTGAAAAAAATGTCGATTCGGAATCAGTGAGATAAAATTAAAGCCTTTAGCCATTAGCTTTTTGGAGTAAATATCAGCCGAACAAAAATAATAGACATATTCAAAAATTCGTTAAGAAGTCAAGGAGACACACTTGTCTTCTTGTCTTCTTGTCTCCTTACTGCATGTTGCACAAGTCTGTATCGTATATATGCGTTATGTTGTATAGTATTAACAATAAAATTGCGGATAATAGACATATTTAAAAATGCGTTAAGAAGTCAAGGAGACACACAGGAATTCTTGGATTCTTGGATTCTTGGATTCTTACTGCACTTTGCACAA
>CALGTV010000079.1 GCA_937902395.1 uncultured Ruminococcus sp. | reverse complement strand
TGGGTGCAGGGCAAAGCCCTGCGTAGCGTTCAAGCGCTCTGCAAGGGGTGAATTTCAAAACAGTCCAGTGGACTGTTTTGAAAGAGGGGACGCTCTGCAAGTGAGAGCGTCCCCTTGAAAATTTATTACAACTTTTTCTACAGACTGACGGGCGGAAAATTTCCGCCCGTTTTATCATTTAATTCAATTTTTTTATGATGTCATAGTTTTTGAATATTCATAGAGAATTATAGAAGCATCAGCGGCATCTATTGAATTATCGCCGTTTATATCGCCAAGATTACGCATATTTGTATCAATTTCAAATTCAACTGCGTTTCCTACCATTGTTTCGGCATAATAGTATAAAACAAGACTTGCATCAGCTGAGGTCAAAGTGCCGTCGCAATCCACATCACCTGCTTCAAATCCGCTGTAATAATAGGTCAGCAGGAGAGAAGCTTCTGACGTGTCAACTTGACCGTCGCTATTATAATCAAAGTTATCGCGTACATTATTAAAAATTTCTTCTGAAATTTTCTTGGATTCCGTATATGTGCGGTCAGGATTCAGCAAGGATATCGTATAATACATCATTATCGCATGGATATCGGAAGCATCTGTTTTACCGTCCATATTTGCATCAGTTGGCAATTCTCCGTTTTCAAGCATTGCAAGAATTTCATCGTTTTTTGTTTCCTCTGCGGCTGTGTTTAATGGCATTGCTGAAACGGCAAGCGCCATTGCTGAAATGATTGAAATTATTTTCTTTTTCATAAGGATTCTCCTTTCTGTATATGGAAATTTCTTATCCTACGCTTGTTTCATTGACGATTATTCATTTGTTTAAACTTTCCCAATAAGTAAGCAGAATCGAAGCTTCGGATGCTTCAACTAAGCCATTGTTGTCATAATCAAAGTTATCACGGATGTTATTAAAAACCTCTTCCGAAATATTATAGGATTCTTTATAGGACTGGTCAGGATTCATTAAACATACGGCATAATAGTAAAGCACTATATCTATGTCGGTACGGTCAAAAACGCCGTTCATATCTGCATCAGCAGGCAATTCGCCATTTTTAAGCATTGCAAGAATCCTGTCATTTTCAGATTCTTCCGTAGGTGGCTCTGTAGGCGGTTCAATGGGCGGTTCGGTTGGCAGTTCTGTATAAGTCTCTGTAGGCGGTTCTGTTGGAGGCTCTGTAATTACAGCAACTGTTTCATCATCAGGCACATCAACATAAGGTTCCTCATTTTCAGGCTGACTACCCTTGCTTACTATTACCTTAACGATACTTCCCTTTTCAATATTTGTACCTGCATTGATGTTTTGTTCTATTATTGTGCCGCTTTCGTATTCGTCATTATATTCGGGGGTCTCCGCAATTAATTGAAAATAATCCTTATATTCATCTTTTGAAGATTCATAGGATTTTCCAACGAGGTCGGGCATCTCAATACTTTCATTGCTCTGTTCTGTGGTTTCTGCTGCAATATTTGTTTCAGCTGTTGGTTCAACTGTAGTTACAGCTGAACTTTCAGTTGTTGTAGTATCTGTTGCAGCCTCTGTTGTTACATCGGAAGTCGATTCAGCATCAGAAGTTTCCACATTGCTGAGAGGGGGCATATTTTCAACGGGGTTTATATCATTATTTTTTCCGCCGAAAAGTGCCATAACTCCGCCTGTAACACCTGCAAGCACAACAAAGCAGGCTGCGGCAGTAAATGCAGGGCGGCGATACCACGGTATATTGCGGATTACTTCAACTTTCCCCTCCTCTAAACTTTCGGGATTATTAACAATATTATTCTCTTTCATTTTCAATTTCTCCTCACATAATGCGTTGATTCGTTTTAATGCCGACTTGTCAAGGGCAGGATATTTTCTTGCAACTCTGCTGATTCTCTTGTCATCGACGGCAGTAAGCTCTCGGAGAAAATCATATTCTTTTTGGTTATTCATAGCAATTCTCCTTTGCATACTCTTTTTCGAGGACTTTTTTGATTCGCTGTCTTGCTCTCAGGCTTCTTTTCTGCACTGCGGCAGCTGTCATAAACAGCTTTTTTGCAATATCGCTTACTTTCATATCGTAAAAATACTGATAGACAATTATGCTGGAATCAGGCTCGCCTAAAGATTCCACAATATCCCAAAGGCGCTGACGGAACAGCTTTTTTTGCACCTCATCGGCAGGATTTTTTGCAGTGGCAGGAATAACATGTCCCTCATCATCTGCTGATATAGTGATATTTCTGCGGTAGGAAATACTGTTGAATGTGTTTATGGCAGTGCGTTTGGCAATAATCGAAATATAGCCTTTCAGCGTGCCTTTTGTGCTGTCAAAATTATGTATGCTTGTGAAAAGTTCCACAAAAATATCGCTGACACAGTCTTCAATTTCTTCAGTACTGCATAGACCTCGGAGCTTGTCAATTACCACGGCATAGACATATCCGCCATATTCTTCAATCAGCATTGTATGGGCTTTTTTCGGCGATTTTTCAAGCAGTTCAAGCCACTGGACATCGGTCATATAAATCCCCCATTCTTTCTTTGAATCGATTCACTAATACATTCAAACGAGAATACAAAAATAGGACATAGAAAATGATAATTTTATTATATAACAAAATTGAGATTTTTGCAATAAAAATGGGCGGAAAATTTCCGCCCGTTGCAGTCTGTTGAAAAAAGTTACAAAAATATAAATTTTAAGGGGACGCTCTCTTTTGCAGAGCGCTTGAACGCACCGCAGAGCTTTGCTCTGCGTGGGACGCTGTCCCACACCCTGCAAGAGACTCTGTCTCTTGACTCTGCTAAAGGGTTTCACCCTTTAGAATCCCATTTTTATTAGTTGTTTTTTACAATATTTCAAGTCTCTTTGAAAGGGGTTCCTGCGGCTTCTTCTTAGGAAGTCCGATAATAAGGATTCCGTTTTTATACTCCGCGGTGATTTCTTCAGCATTTACATCTGCAATGCCAAAGCTTCTCTTGAATGAGCCCACAGTGCGCTCGCGGCGGATATATCTGCCGTTTTCAGCAGTATCTTCCTTTTCTGCCTTTTTCTCAGCTGAAATAACGAGGTAATCTCCGTTGATATCAAGCTTGATGTCCTCTTTCTCAAAGCCCGGAAGCTCTGATTCCATAATATATTTATCTCCTGCATCGCGGATATCGGTGCGGCAGGTATTCATTGGCATTGTGCCGCTGAAAAAGTCTTTGTCAAAATCATCGAGAGCATTGAAAATGCTGAAAGCGTTTCTTGCAAATGGTGTCATTCCGTACATCATAATAATTTACCTCCTGAAAAATATCTATGTGTTGTTATCTTATGCGGTTTTATCTGTGATATACCTGTTCCATTGGAATCAGTCCTTTCTCTTTCGATGTATTAATAATACCCCTGTTCTATGTGCAATTGATAATGAATATGTGAAAATAAAATGAAATTTAGCACTCGCATCATAAGAGTGCTAACACTTGCACACAGAGAGTGCTAATACCTTACGCAATATAAAGATAATAGCATAATATATCAGAAAAAATATATGAAAATCCATTGACAAACAAGACTTTTAATGATAAAATATTTATGAGGAATATATTAGAAACACATTTAATCAATTGTTAATTATCTATAAATAAAGAAAAAATATGAAACAATTGAGTTCAGGCAGATTTAGGCGTTTGTCTGTGTAATTGTGTAATAATGTTAATAATTGCATAACATTCTGTAATACGATGATAAAAAAAGAATGGCGTGTTATAGAATGTATGCGGTTAAAATATATTATATTTTAGGAGGAACCCTCAAATGAAAATTTTCAAAAGAACGGCAGCTGCAGCTTCGGCTCTCTGCCTCGGTATCGCTTGCTTAGCACAAAGCGGTATCATCGGCACAAACTATGCGTATGCAGCTGACCTTACAGCTGATATGGAATGGGAAGCACTGAAAATAGGCGGCGCAGGCTTCGTTTCAGGTATCGTTACAGGTCAGAAAGAAATGTATCTCCGTACAGATGTTGGCGGTGCTTACAAGTACAACTATGAAATCAACGAATGGGAGCAGCTTTTCGGTTTCATTAACGAGGCTGACCGCGGATATCTCGGCGTTAAAGGTATCGCTATTGATCCCACTGACGACAATACAGCATATTTCCTCTGCGGATGTGCTTACTTCTCCAATGCAAGAACTGTTATTTTCAAAACAACAGACGGCGGTAAAACTTTCACAAAATCTGATGTTACCGATCTTATTCAGGTTCACGGAAACGGCGACGGCAGAGAGTGTATCGAACCAATCGCAATCGATCCTGATAACCCTGACACTATCTATGCTGGCGGTGATGTTACCGCAGGTAAATCGGCTCTTATCAAGTCCACTGACGGCGGTAAAACATGGGAAGCAGTTATGGGATATGATGAACTTGGATTGTTTACAACAGAGCTGAAATATCCCATGTGGACTGACCATATGGTAAGAGGTACTGAGGAGAAGGAGTATAATCAGCAGAACGGTATCGGTTGTATTCTCATTGAGGACGGTAAGGTTTATGTTGGTACTTCTGTAACAGGACAGGCTAATATTCACGTTGCAAGCGTTAAGGATGATAAGTTCTCTGTTCTCTCTAAGGATTTGCCGACAGCTAATTATCCCTGTACATTCTCCACTGATAAAAACGGAAATCTGTTCTTTACTTATATTGCAGGTCTTGCTTTCGGTGGTACAGCAGGCGGTGCCTTCAAGTACGATACAGCAACAGGCAAAGTAACTGATATTTCTCCTACAGGAAATGCTTTCGGTAAAATTGAAGTTGACAAGAGCAACCCGAATAAGCTTGTTACAAGAACCTGCGGTGTATGGTCTGATCAGTGGTTTGAAGAGGAATGGACAGACGGCAGTATCGCATGGGGCGACCATTTCTTCCGTTCTGAGGACGGCGGTGCTACATGGCAGGATATTACTCCAGGTCAGCAGGAGGGACAGTATACTGATAATCACTATTTTGTTTCAAATCCTATTGATATCAACGGATATGACTGGATTTACGGCAAGGCTTGTCACTGGGGAAGCGGCATGATGATTGACCCAAGAAATCCTGACAGAGTTCTTATGACTTCCGGTAACGGTGTATATGCCTGCGATAATGTATGGGCTGAAAAGGGTGTACAGTTCTACTTCCAGCCTGACGGCGTTGAGGAGGTTGTATGCCTTGACTTTGTAAGCGTTCCAAATGGCGAGAATTACTCCGCTATCGGCGACTATGACGGATTCATACACAAGGACATCAACGAGATTCCTGAACAGTACAAGCCAAATATCGGTTCTACTTCTGCTATTGCTTATTGCCCCTCTGATACAAAGGTTATGTGCCGTGTGGGTGAGCATGAGGGTAAGGCTTATTATTCCCTCGATGCAGGCGCAACATGGAAAGAACTTAAAGTTCCAAGCGGCGGCGGAAAAATGGCTATAACACAGATTGAAAAGGGCGTTTATCGTATCTTCAAGGCTGACGGTTCAAACGGTTCTATTCAGTACACTGATGATTTCGGTGCAACATGGTCAAAGTCTGAGGGACTTGACGGCTCTAAGACAACATATCCCCTTGTTGACCCTAATAATCCTGCTATCGTTTATGGTTCAGGAATAAAGCACAATGATTACTGGAAGTCTGACCCGAATAAAGAAGAACCTACACTTGAAGAATCTCACTATTCTTTCTATATCAGTACAGATTACGGCGCAACATTTACTGAGAATGTTGTAGGCAGATATGATATGTGCGACCACACAGGCGACCTTGCTTATGTTAAAGAAGATAGTCTCCTTATGGCTCTGGGCTGGAATGGTATGTACTCCATTACAGAAAAAGGCACTAAGTTTGAGAAAACAAGTGTATTCTATTGTAAAACTCTCGGATACGGCGCTCCTAAGAAAGACAGCGAATTCAATACAATTTATATGTACGGTAAACCCACTGAATCAGATGCAGAGGGTATCTACCGTTCAACTGACGGCGGAAAGTCGTGGGATTGCATAAATACTGATAATCTCTACGGCGGCACAGGAAACGGAAACTTCCTCGTTGGCGATATGGACGAATTCGGTACTGTTTATATGTCAACTGTTGGTGCAGGTATTGTATGCGGTAAGCTTTCCGACGGTACAGAGCCTAAGCCTACTGAACCTAAGCCCACTGAGCCTGTTGGTGATATTCTCTATGGTGACGCTAACTGTGACGGCAAGGTTACTATTGCTGATTCCACTGCTATTCTCCAGTCTCTCGGAAATCCCGATAAATACGGTCTTTCAGATGAGGGCACAGCAAATGCCGATGTTGACGGCGTAAAGGGTATTACAGCTGCTGACGCTATTGCTATTCAGAAGCTTGACGCTAAGCTTATTTCAAAATTACCTGTAGAAGAATAATTCTTACAAAATCCTC
>CALGTV010000078.1 GCA_937902395.1 uncultured Ruminococcus sp. | reverse complement strand
GAAAGCTTTATCATATATTCTGAATTTAAGGTCAGATTTTTTTGAACCAAGGTCAACAGTAATACCTTGACGACCAGCAGCCTGAGTAACAGTGCAGGACTTAGGATTGAATTTTGAGACAAAGTGCATATTAAGTATTTGCTTAGAAAGCTTTTTTAAGGGAATCACTCCACAAAAATCATCATAAGCAACGTCAAGTCGTGTTACATGATATTCATCATTATCCTGATTATAGAGAATTCTCTCAAAAAGCTTAGTAAAAGAAATAGTGCTGTATGTTTCAAAATTTCTGCAACCTTGTCCAGACATTTCAACCCAGACACCGTCATTCTTTGGGTGGTCATAGTGTATAGATATGCCGTCAAAGTATAGTCTTTGACGATAGCCTTGAAAACCATATATATGTTGGAAGTGTTGCTTAATTGAAGTCAAGCGAAGAACTTCAAAAATTGTGCTGTCAGAATCAATTTTTGAAGTAAAAGAAAGCCAGTCAACAAGAAATTTATTATCTCTGTTTTCAGGTAAGTTTTGTTTTTCCATAAAAGCCAACTTTCAGGCATAATATAGCCAGTTTTATAGTTATCTGTTGTACACAGTACCCCCCTGTTAGCTATCGGGGGTTGTACGAGCTTGCGCTCGTTTCTTGCGAGAGGGAGGGGCTCCCACAGGGAGCGCCCTCCCCTCTCGCCTATCGTCTACGTCTTTGAGCTTTCTTAAAAGCTTTTTGACCGTCTTTTGATACATCTACAAAATCAGGAGCAGCGCCCTGATTGCGAAGAATTTCTTCATCAGAAAGATATTCTTTTGAAAGAAGTCCTTTGATAAGATTTGATGTATCGTAAAGCTCACGATAAAAGTCTTTCTGGATGCAAACAGTAGATGCAATAGGAATCATGTTATACATCCTGTTCAGCTGATGAGCTTCATATTCGTCTATGTCATAAGTCAAAGCTGTTATTTTTCTTGAAAAGGGATGTTTCCCCTGACAAGAACATTCTGTCACGGTTGCTGTTATGTCTCTGATTTGTTTGTCAAGAAGATTAAACCTCTGCACAGTTGCATAAATCATCATTCTGCGCTTTCTGACTTGGCATAAATGCTGAAATAAAGGCTTAGGAACAGAGTTTTTTCCGCTTGAAAAGTCTCTGGAATTAAAAAGTGTTCCTATCTCGTCAATCAAAACGAGAGTATCAGGCGGAGCGTTAAGAATGTCTTGTGCAGTATTAAGCTGTAAAATTCGTGTATGTTTCGGGAAATTTTTCAATTCGTAATTCGTCAGAATTGTCAGCTGAGGATACTTGCAAGCGAGCTTGTAAGCTTTAATAGTTTGTAACATTGTTTTTCCTTGTCCAAACTTACCTGTAAAAAGGTGAATTCCCCAACCATTAAAGATATGTTTCTTACGATACCAGTGATATATGAGATGGTCATACATCTGATAACAAAGATAAGCAGGAAGAATAAACAGATTTTTGAATAATAAAACTATTAAATACATCAGAAATTCCCCCTAACAAAAGGCTTCATCAAGCTCCAAAGGAATTTACAAAACCAGATAAGGAAGAAAATAGCTCCAAGAAATTGTAAGCTCATGGTAAAAGCTTCATAGGGACTTGCTGGAACATGGTCAAGGTTGCAGCCAAGAATCGAAAATAAATCGTGAATCACGTTCTCTGGATTCGGTTCCAGCGTCGGAACTACTTCCACTTCCACTATCTCTGTCAATATCTCCGTCACTACTTCCTGCATCGGCTCCGTTGGAACTTCTGTCAGCTCCTCGCTCAGAGCTTCGGTCAAAACTTCCGTTGTTGTCTCGTTCATCAGAGTTCACCTCACTTTCTTTTGATGCTTTCACTTTTGTTTTTTTCTCTATCTGATGCCATTTAAGAACATCTACAAGAAATGCAAAAAGACTGAAAACAGCACAGATTAAGAAAAGTAACAGAAAAATATACAAGATTAAAATTAGTAATGATTTCATTTTACACCTCAATCATCAAAGAATTTTCGAATTGCGCCAAGAAAAATAGCAATCAAAGCCAAACCTACATGAGCTTGCATTACTGTAAAAGAGAAGGTACCGAATGTGAGACGGTAGCTCAGTAGTTTGGAACATAAAGCAAAGAGAGATTCAAACATAGTACACCTCAAAAAAATCCGCTGATAAGTTCCCAAACGAGTTTAAAAACGAAGATACAGATTATAGCTCCAAGGAAAAATAAAATAAAATCCGGATTTTCAAATGAAAATTTATTACCGAAGAATGAAAAGAATTTACTGCCCAAGGAAACAAAAAGACCAGAAGACTTTTCAAAAAAAGAGTAAACCAAATCAGAAAGAAGTCCGAAAAATTTCAAAATCAATTCGCCGAAAAAAGACGGTAAACTTTCAAGGTCGATATTATCAAATATTTTTTGTAAAAATTCTGTCATGATTTAAACAACACCTTTACAAGAGCAATAATAGTTATTGCTGAAAATCCAATAGTGAAAATGGTCTTAGCATCTTTAGGAAAGAAGTTAAACATATATCGAATGAAACCAAAAAAATTTTGAAAACTTTTTGCAAAGTTAGAAAAACCATTAGATGAAGTAGTACTTGAAGAAAAAGAACCGCCCTGAGTATTGTCATCAATCGGTTTATGATACCAACTATCTTTGTCAGAATAAACGTCTTTTCCTGTATAGTCAATTACTCCGTCCTCTTTTTCGACTGCATTATAACTATGTTCATACTTCTGACCAAGTTCAAAATCATAAGGAAGAACACCATTTGAAGTATTGGTAGGGTCATACTTAACATCAGAATACTGCTTCATAGAAAACTGTGATTGATAAACAAGAGTATTTTGTACTTGATATAATTCAGGATAAACTTCTTCAACACTTGAAACAACAAGTTCTGAAGCGCATCCATAATCGTTTCTTGCAGCATAAACTTCTACAACATATTCAATGCCCTCAACAAGATTAACCTGATTATAATTAAAAACAACAGAATCTAAAGAACCTGATGAAACATAGTGGCAATTTGTAGATTTCTGTTGCTTTTGAGGCACTTGATTCCAGAAATCACCAGCAGAATCGAGCTTAGGAGCATAAACCCAATCATTTTCATAATAACGAAAAACAAAATCAGTATAAGAATCAACAGGACGAATATCCATAGTATACTGAATAGGAAATTTAGACTTATTATTTACATGTAAAGAAAAATTAGTAGAAAGGTATTCAACACCATCACGTGTGAATGACCTATCAACTACACCTGATAATGTAGGCTTAAAGGCAACTTCAACATCAAGAGCTGAGCCAGAACCAGAAGAAGAATAATCGGGAACTAATGGAAAATCTGGAATATTTGTACCCTGAAAAAGATAATAACCACGATGTACAAAAGATTCCTTGGAAAGAGTAGTAGGCAGAGAATAAAGCGAAGTAGTATAGTCTACTGAACCATTATTTTTATCATAATAAAGACCGCCGGAAAAACCATTTTTACTTGAAGATAGAGTAAAAGAATCTGATGCACTACTATAAGATGATGTTACTTTAAAAGACTGAGAACTTTTAAAAAGAGCAACATCAGAATTCTCTACACTAGTTACATTTTTATTGAAAAAAAAGAGAGAAATAATTTTATAATCACTACCAGAAAGATAATTATTATAGTCTGATTCTGAAAAATAGGAACAGTAAAAATAATAATAATCATCATCAACATAACTCATATTAAGCTCTGAACACAATGCATTTAAATCAGTAAAATCATATGGAGTGTACTCAGAGGGGTCAAGAAAAACGGGGAAATCTGTTTCATCTTCGGCAAATGCCGTGAAACTCATGCAGTTCAGCAGCATAATAAATGCTGTCGGTATCAGTAATAAAAATTTTTTTAATTTTGACAAAATAAAAACCTCCTGTCTTAGTGTTTAAGACAGGAGGAAAAGGCACTCAGCAAAATTGGCAAGCTTGCCTCCTGCCTTAATTAACTCAGCGTACGTGTATAACTTTGCGGAAAAGACCAACGCCAGCAGCTGCAAGGCTAAGACCGACGAAAGCAGATGCTACGGGATTAGCCATGATTAAATCGCCTGCATTAGAAAAGATTGTGGAAACATCTGTCAAAAGAGTTGTTACAGACCATGCACCTTCCATTTTGCAAACCTCCTTTCCGAGAGAATTATGTGTGTGAACTTACACCGCTAAGGCGGATGCAAGTGTTTGTATGCGGAAATCATTTCTTTTCGGGTGTCGGTTCTACAACAAAACCGACAATTTCATATTTATCCTTAACAAGTCCTATCTTGAAAATGATATTACGGTGAAGAAGATTTTTAAGAGAATCATCAACCATCTGTTCAGAACTGTTCTCATTAAGTCCCAAAGATTTAATTACAAGTGATGTTTTAAGTTTCTGCTCAACATTCTTAAAGCCATATTCTCTATTGCCAAGATTTTCATCGGTCACGCATCTGAGCAGACGATTGCTCCATGCAATAACCTCTCCTGATTCTTTGGAGACAAAGTCTCCGCTCTGTGCTTCAAATCCAATTAATTTAATCATTTCTTACTCCTTTACCCTATCGGCAATGGGTCAGCCGTTCTTGGTGGTGTCTCTGGAACTGCTCCGGAACAGTTCCAGAGATATTTGTGCAGAGTTCTAACGCGCTCTCTTGGCTCGGCTGATATATGACTTTCACAACACTCAGCGAATGGTATAAGACAGTGTAATATTTTGTCTTACAAATAAAGTATACTTTGTAAGACAACGAATGTCAACGGAGTTTGACAAAAACACGGAAATTCAGTATAATTAAACAAAAAAGGAGTGAAAAAAATGGACAATTTGCAATACAAAGAATCCCAACAAAAGACAATCAGAATGGAAAAAGATTTGATTGATAAAATAGAGGAATTACGACAGGGAACAGAACGTGATTTCAGCAAACAAGTGAAGTATATGTTAAGAAAATACATAGAAATCACTGAAAAAATAAAAGATTGAGGTATTTAAAATGAATTACGATGAAGAAAGATACTTGACTTAATCATTGCAGAAAAAGAAGAGCGAGAAGCCCGAGCGGAACTGATGGACACAATCAGCAGCGTATTAAAAACAAACCTGATAACAAAAATTATTATTATAGTATTACTTGCTTTGACCGTACTGAAACTCTGGAACTTATAATTGTTGATAGTCTGTATCTTGATATTGAAATTATCGAAAGCATTGAAAGCGAGGCTTTCAACACTTCCGACAATTCCAACATCTGCGATAAGAGACAATCAACAATGCATGAGGCTCCGCCTCAAACTCCGTTTTTTCTTAACATAACATATCTTAGAAATAAGAATAGGATAATAAATAATGTCTCCTCAATAACCGTCCTTTTCAAAAAGCAAGTGATTTTTGTCATTCTGAAAGAAAAATGACCTGATAAAATCAAGCAGTCGCAAAAGCAACGCCAAAAGGCGGTCGATGTTCATAGCAATTATGCTGAGAACTATCGATGCTTTTGTTGTATCTTCTCTTTTTGTGAGTAGCAGACCAAGACCGAATTTACGCTTTGCGAGACTAAACTTTCGCTCCACTTCTATTCGGTCAGTATTATCCTGATAAGTTGTTTTTTTATCCAATTTTGTATCAACATCCTTTTTGGGTCTGCCCAGTTTCTTGCCTGATATACGAATACCAAGACTATTGCAGAACGTGATATTTTCACGGTTGCGGTATATCTGATCTACAA
>CALGTV010000077.1 GCA_937902395.1 uncultured Ruminococcus sp. | reverse complement strand
AATGAAACAATACATCGTTGACGCTTTCACGGACAAAATATTTTCAGGAAATCCTGCTGCTGTATGCGTTCTGGACTCGTTTCCAAGTGATGATATAATGCAGAGTATCGCAGCTGAGAATAATCTGTCTGAAACTGCATTTGTTGTAAAAGAGAATGATTGCTATCACATCCGGTGGTTTACTCCAAAAATCGAGATTGACTTCTGCGGTCACGCTACTCTTGCGACTGCTTTTGTTCTGTTCAATTACCATGTGCAGGCTGATGATACTCTCAACCTCTACGGTCAGATCGGTGAATTCACCGTATATAAGAGTGATGATTTGATAAGAATGGAGTTTCCGGCTTATAAACTGAAGCATATAGAGATTACAGACATGATGATTGAAGCTCTCGGAACTATCCCTCTTGCTGCATACAGAGACCGTGATATACTGTTCATTCTGCGCGATGAGGACGAAATTCGGGACTTACAGCCGGATATGGAACTTATCTCAAAACTGGACGGAGTTTGTGTTGCTGTTACTGCCAAAGGTAGAGAATATGACTGTGTTTCACGAGTATTTGCTCCAAAATTCGGTGTAAATGAAGATCCTGTGACTGGTTCAACTCACTGCATGATTGCTCCATACTGGTGCAAACGACTTAACAAAACGAACATAACCGCTTTCCAGGCGTCTGAGCGTACAGGTATTCTGTACTGTGAGTGTACCGATGATAAGGTCATTATCTCCGGTAAAGCCTCTCTCTTCTCAATAAATGATATTGTTGGATTATGATATTCGAAGCACCGCCTTCGGGCGGTGCTTCTTTTTTCATCGTATTCTCATCAAATAAAAAGCTCGTCACCGCTATGGTGAGACTGGTTTAATCCTTAAAGGTTGTATTAGAAGTTTTAAACAGTATAAAATGAATATTATATGTCAATTTTTGATTGACTAATTGTGCAAAATGTGGTATAATATAAATATCTATATTTAGATGCAATAACGTCTTGAAAGAGGTTTTTATATATGGCAAAAGCTGCGAAAAAAGATGTTCAGGTTTCCCTTGAAACAGTGCTGTGGAACTGCCGTGTCGCTCTGCGTGGTATAGGCAGTACCGAGAAGAACAGAGATGCCGTTATCGGCTTGGTATTCCTGAAATTTGCAGGGGATAAGTTTGAAAAGCGTCGTGCTGAACTGATTGAGCAGTACGGTGAGATTCCTGCATTTCTTGAAAAAGTATCATTCTACAATGCGGTGAATGTGTTTTATCTGAAGAAAACTGCCCGTTGGTCTTATATCGTCAAGAACGCTTCGGCTAACGATATTGCAGTTATCATAGATCAGGCTATGGCTGACATTGAGGACAGCAACCCTCCGCTGAAAGGTGCGTTGCCGTTGAATCTCTTTGCTACGCTCGGTGCTGACAAGTCTAAGATAAAAGACCTTATCGACAATGTTAATCAGATAAGCGAGGAGCGTTTTCAGGAAGAAGACCTTATCGGCAGAGTTTATGAATATTTTCTGCAAGTGTATGCTGCTTCGGGTACTAAGGAGGACGGTGAATTCTATACACCTGCCTGCGTTGTTAAATTGATAGCTGAGATGATTGAGCCTTACAGCGGCGTTGTATATGACCCCTGCTGTGGTTCAGGTGGTATGTTCGTGCAGTCGCTGAAATTCGTTGACCGTCATAACGGCAACAGGCAGAAAGTATCTATCATCGGTCAGGAGAGCAATCCTGACACTTGGCGACTCTGTAAGATGAACCTCGCTATTCGTGGAATTGCCCATAACCTCGGTGATACAAACGCTTCAACATTCACAAATGACCTGCACAAGGACAAGACTGTTGACTACATAATGGCGAATCCTCCCTTTAACCTCAAAGGCTGGAGAGCAGAAGATGCTCTGACGGACGATCCTCGTTTTATGAGAGCCGGCTACTCTGTGATGCCCCCTGTGGCTAATGCTAACTATGCGTGGATATTGCATATGCTGTCTAAGCTCGATGTAAATCACGGTGTTGCAGGCTTTCTGCTTGCGAATGGTGCGCTGAATATCGGTGATGCCGAGGGTACGCTTCGTAAGGAGATATTGGAGCGTGACCGTGTTGAAGCAATCATTGTTCTTCCTCGTGATATGTTCTACACAACTGATATTTCCGTAACTCTGTGGATCGTGAATATGAACAAGAAAGCAGGAACGCTAAACGGCAGACAGCTTCGTGACCGTACTCATGAAGTGCTGTTTATGGACTTGCGCCGTTGGGACGAGAATATAGAGGAAATTGTTATCGACAAGGGTAAAAAGAAGAAAAAGACCGTTCTGTCTGATGCACAGATAGCAAAGATAAAAGAAGTTTACAGTAACTGGCAGAGTGCTGATACAAGTCTGTATTCCGATGTGCCTGAGTTCTGCCGTTCGGTAAAGCTCTATGATAGTGACCTTACAGAAGAAGAAAGGCAGGCTAAAGTTCCTACTATCGAATCGAAAGGCTATTCCCTCGCTCCGAGTAAGTACATTGAGTTCATAGACCATGACTTAGAGATTGACTACGAAGCGGAAATGGCTCGTATTCAGGCTGAAATGCGTGATATTATCTCTGCGGAGAAGAAGTCGCAGACCATGCTTGAAGCTGCTTTCAGGGGGATTGGCTATGGCATTGACTAAATATTGTTTAGGCGATTTATTGGAACTTACTACCGAAACCAATGCTAATAATGAGTATGGTGCAAGAGATGTAAGAGGTATGACGATAACGAAAGAAATCATACCTACAAAGGCAGATGTTTCAAATACTGACCTTAGCAAATTCCTTGTAGTTCACCCAGGTGAATTTGTTTTCAATCCCCGTACTCATGGCAAGAAGATCGGATTTGGATATAATGATACTGATAGTAGTTTTCTAATCAGTTGGAATAATATAGCTTTCAGAATAAAAGGAACTATGCGTGATAAGGTATTATCGGAATATCTGTTTTTCCATTTTAATCGTGCTGAATGGGACAGAGAAGCCTGTTACCGTTCTTGGGGTAGCTCGACAGAAGTATTTACTTGGGAAGCTCTCTGTGAAATGGAGCTTGACCTCCCTTCCCTCTCTGTTCAGCAGAAATATGTGGATATTTACAACTCTATGCTCGCTAATCAGCGGTGCTATGAGCGTGGGTTGGAGGATTTGAAGCTGACAATAGATGCCTTACTGGAGCGTTTTAAGAAAGGAACGAAAAGAATTCCTCTCGGAGAGCTTATAATTGAATCAGATGAACGTAACAAAGATGATGCAATTCAGTCTGTTAACGGAGTTAATAAGGATAAACTTTTCATGCCTTCCGTTGCAAATGGTGCTGATCTTACAAAGTATAAACTTGTCCGAAAAAATCAGTTTTCCTGTAACTTAATGCACGTTGGAAGAGATGTAGCTGTTCCTGTTGCGTTAAACTCAAACGATGAGCCTATCATTGTATCGCCTGCTTACATAGTATTTAGTGTTAAAAATGACTCAATAATACCTGAGTTCTTACTTATGTGGCTTTCAAGAACAGAAACCGATAGATATGCTTGGTTTATGTGTGATACAAATGTAAGAAGCGGAATGGAGAAGAAGCGTTTCTTTGAAATTGATATACCTGTTCCGTCAATACAAGAACAGAGAGCAATTATTGAAATATATGACGCTCTATATATTCGCAGAGAAGTAAATGAACGCCTGAAAGCTCAGATAAAAGACCTTTGCCCTATTCTTGTTAAGGGGGCTGTGGAGGAAGGTGAAAGAGAATGATTTTTGCCAAACGATATGAAAGCCTGATATTTCATGGCGAAGACCATGAGCTTAGAGATGAAATCTGTGGTGAAGTTGACTTTAATATTCGACAAAAGCTTGTTGAAATAATGAAACAATTTTCACAGCCAATTACTCTGCAATGTAGCAGATACGATAAAGACGATACAAAGGAAACGAATGCATTTATTTACGCTTGTGAACAGTTTAACGAGATTATGGATGTTCCATATATAACAGTTGCTTCATTTCCTGTATTTGATTATGCACCATCCGATTATATAAATTTATCAACTTGGTGTTTAGCTTTTATTCTTTCAGTTGCAGAATTGCAATATATCAATTTATCAGATAATGAGAAACCTGAGTATACATCTGCTCTTAACGCTTTTTTTGTAGAAAATGACCTACCATGGAAGATGTTTGACGGTAAGATGATAAAAATCGATGCCCAGCAATTTGAGTGTGATGTAAAAGCTAAGGCACTTGCACAAATGCAGGAGCTTAAAGATGCAGAGCCGAAGTTTCAGTCTGCATATACTGAACTCACAACGGCTGTTGAAGCATTAGAGAACGGCGATTATCAGTCCGCTATAAACAATGCTGGAAAGAGTTATGAGAGCATATTGAAAGTTATACTTGGTGCAGACCGTGGTAATGCAGATAAGCTGACAAAGCAATATGCAGACAGCTTGCTTGTGTTCCCTGATACAATGAAAGCTGACGGATTCAGAGAAAAAGTGATGATGTCGCTACCGTATGTTCGCAACAATTCAGGAGCTGACCACGGTGCAGGAGCAAAAGAGGTTGTAATCACTAAGCCTATGGCAAAGTTAGCTGTAAACCTCGCCGCTGCTTTGGATACTTATTTGATTGAGGAGTATGCCGTTGACAAAACGATAAATAAAGAATAGGTGGAATCTTATGTATGACAATAATAGTGTGGAAGAAGAAATAAAAAAATACATTGATTCAGAAGAAACAAATGGGGCGTTGCTTGTAACTGGAAAATGGGGATGCGGCAAAAGCTATCTTATTAAGAACTTAGCCAACAAAATTAATGCTGAAGAGAATAGAAAAACGGTTGTTGCATTTGTTTCTATGTTCGGTATAGATGCTGCTGAACAACTCGAAAAAGAATTTAGTCGTGTAGTTTTAAGTGAAGTTTTTAATACAAATGACAGCAAAATTAAAAAAATTGTTGTTGGATTCTTGGAAAAGGCAAGAAACTTTACAGGACAAATTAGTGACGTAAGTGATAAAGCCAAAGCCTTAAATACTGTTATGAATACAGTTTTTGAAATAAACATTTTTGATTATATTGATTTTCCCTATGCATTAAAATGTATTGGTAGTGATAAAGAATACAAACTCGTGCTTGTATTTGATGATTTTGAAAGATGTGGAATAGAAATTGAAACTCGTATGGGATTGATAAATGATTATGTTGAAAATCGTGGAATCAAAGTAATCATTATAGCTGATGAAGAGCATATTTCCGAACCTAAATACAAAGAGTTTAAGGAAAAGCTAATATTCAGAACTGTCATGATTAGCAACGATAATTATGATATAGCTACTATGATAATTTCTAATTTCAAAGGGAATATCAAATATATCAATTATTTAATGGAACACAAAGAAAAAATAGCTAAAACATTTATCGAAAGTAGAACTGACAACCTAAGATTTTTGAAAAGTTTCTTGATTGATTTTGAGCGAATATTCGACGAATGGCCACAAGATGTACCTAAAGATGAAAATATGGTTAATATAATGATTGATTTTGCCATTATTCTATTTGAAAACAGAGCGGGGCGCTATCAGAAAATGATAGGTAGTATCTACTCTTTTACGAGAACAGATGATATGAATAAAGAGCAAAAATTCTTGCATTCATTTGAAAAGTATACATATTATAATCGTAAATATGAGTTAGTTTCATTAAAAGAATGGGTTGTAGATTCAAAATGGGATAATAAGGCGTTTTGGAAAGAATTAAGAGAAAAATTCATACCAGAACGAATGTCATGTGAACAAATCTTTTTAAACACCTCAATATTTGATTATGAACAGGATCAGTTTGAAAAAGATTTTTGCTATACATTAGAACAATTGTATAACGGAAAACTGATATGTAATGATGTACTCGTGTTTCTTAGAAAATTAAAATTTATGGAAGAAAACGATATATCATTTCCTTGCGAGATAGATTATGAAAAGATAGTTTTTGGAATAGATAAACGAAAAGATGCTATTAAAAATAATCCAAATTTATATATTCCTATTACACATAATTATGATCGAAATGATTTTAGCGAACTACATAAGGGATTATATGACAAGATTAAAAAAATGGAATATTTCTATTCTGATTTATTGTCTAAGAAGGAACTATTAGATTATTTTAACAAACAGGCTAATGAAGAAATGGCGAGCATGCCTTTTAAAGATTTGTACTGTATAGATGAAGAATTTATAAATTCTATATTTGATTGCTATAAGAGAAGTTCCTCTTCAACCAAAAAAGTTTTTATCGATGCAATTAAATCAATCTCTCTCAATTTGGAATATGATGGTAAAATCACTACAGCTCAAGCACTTAAAAATCTTATATCAATGATAAAAACAGTAACCACTAATGATTCTAGACTTATTGTTAATGCAATTAATAGAAGGTTTATAGCGGCAATTAATGAATTGATGCAAAAATATAATCTCGAATGATAATATAGGTGGCATATATGAAATGGAAGTTTTTCAAAGGCAAATTTACTGAGGCAGAGCTTGAAAAAGCTATCATAGAGCTGTGTGAACAGCAAGGTTACACCTATGTCTGCGGAGAGGATATGCACCGCAAGTATGAGGATATACTTTTACTTGACGATCTCCGTTCCTATCTGACCTCATGTTATAACGGTCTGTCCGATACCGAGATGCAAAAGATCATCAACAAGCTGAACCTTATTAATGCAACTCCGCTGTATCTCGGCAACCGTGAAGCATTCAGGCTTGTGAACGAGGGCTTTGACCTCGCCCGTGATGATATTTCAAAAGTCGCACTCCATATTGACTATATCAACTACGATGAGCCTGACAAAAACATTTTCAAGGTAATCAATCAATATTCGGTGCAGGGCGAACACCTGCGCCGTCCTGATATGCTGTTGTTTATCAACGGTATTCCTGTGGCTATCTTTGAATTCAAGACAGCAATAGAGGAAGATACAACAATTTACGATGCTTGGAAACAGATCACGATCCGCTATTGCCGTGATATACCTAAGTTGATGAAATACTGCTTTTTGTCGGTGATAAGTGACGGTGCGAATACCCGGATGGGCAGTATTTTTACTCCGTATGAATATTATTACGCTTGGAATAAAGCAAATGATACCGATACGGTCGCAAACGGTATCAGCTCGCTGTTTACTATGATAGAGGGTGCTTTCGCAAAAGATCGTGTTGTTGCTCTGCTCCGTGATTTTGTATTCTATCCAGATGATAGCCCTAAAAATGAAGCTATCGTCTGCCGTTATCCTCAGTTCTTCGGTGCCAGAAAGATGCTTGAAAACATCAAGTTGCATATGCGTCCAGACGGTGACGGCAAGGGCGGTACATATTTCGGTGCTACGGGGTGCGGAAAGACCTATACTATGCTGTTTCTCTCCCGTCTGATTACGCAACGTGATAATGAAACATTCAATAATCCTACGATCGTTATCATTGCCGACAGAGAGGATTTGGATACACAGACCTCAGAGCTGTTTGTGACTGCAACTAAGTATCTACACGAGAAAGATGTGCGGAGCATTGAAACCCGTGAGGACTTGGCGAAAACGCTCGGTGACAGACCAAGCGGCGGAGTTTATATTACAACAATTCAGAAATTCTGCGAAAATACTGGTCTCTTATCCGAGAGAAGCAATATTATTTGTATCTCTGATGAAGCACATAGAACTCAGACTGGTGTTGGATCTAAGCTGAAAAAGACCGATAAGGGCGTGTTTACTACATACGGATTTGCCCATTATCTGCGGACAAGTTTCCCGAATGCGACTTACTGTGGATTTACGGGTACTCCGATCGATGAAACAATAGCGGTATTCGGTGATGTGGTAGACAGCTATACTATGAAAGAGTCCAGCGATGACGGCATTACCGTTCGTATCGCATATGAACCTCGTCTTGCCCGTGTCATAATTTCTGATGAGCAGGCAAAAGCAATACAGAAGTACTATGAAGCGTGTTCGGAACAGGGCTCTACCCCTGAGCAGATAGAGGAAAGCAAGAAGGCTATGACAAAAATGCGAGTTATCCTCGGTGATCCGAGCCGCCTGCATAAGCTCGCTGTTGATATTGCTGACCATTACGATGCTCTGTGTGCTGAAAAGCCTGACATAGTGCAGAAAGCAATGATTGTATGCTCAGACAGGCAGATAGCTTATGATCTTTTGCAAGAGATACTGGCAGTTCGTGAAGATTGGGGCATACCTCGTAAAGCAGAACACGAAGAAACCCTTACAAAAGAACAGCTTGACAAACTCCTACCATTGCCGAAAGTTAATCTTGTAGCAACACAAGGCAAGGACGATGATAAGGTTTTGTTTGATGCTTGCGGTAATAAGGAATATCGCAAAAAACTCGATAAGCAATTCAAGAATAATGATTCCAATTTCAAAATAGCTATCGTGGTAGATATGTGGATTACTGGCTTTGATGTGCCGTCACTTGCTGTGATGTACATTGATAAACCTTTGCAGAAACATACGCTGATACAAACTATTTCCCGTGTCAATCGTGTATTTGAGGGCAAGGACAAGGGACTTGTGGTAGATTATATCGGTATCAAAAATGATATGATGGAAGCTGTTAAACGCTACGGCAGCCCACAAGAAAGCCCCATTGATGAACTTAATATCTCACTTGGCATATTCCGCAATCACCTAAAACTGATAGATGATCTGCTTGTAAACTTCAATTCGGAGAAATTCTATAATGGTGAGCCGTTGGAAAGGCTGAATTGCCTTAACAATGCGGCAGAGTACATTCAATCAGGAAAAGAATTGCAAACACGATTTATGGGGCTTTCTCGCCGTCTAAAAAGTGCCTACACAATATGTTTCCCGTCCGGTGAACTTACCGAAGAAGAAACGGCTAAGGCTCAATTCTACCTTGCGATACGTTCTATCATATACAAGCAAACAAAGGGCGATGCCCCTGATGCTGAAACGATGAACCGAGTTGTTGAGGATATGGTGCGTGATGCGATTGCCTGCACTGGTGTAGAAAATATCGTTGATGAAAACAAGCAAATAGACCTATTCAGCGAATATTTCCTTGATGAGCTGAAAAAAGTCAAAATGCCTATAACACGATTTAACGCACTGCTGAAGCTGTTACGAAAAGCTATAACTGCGTATGGTCGCACAAACAAAGTAAAGGCTATTGCGTTCGATGAACGGTTGAAACAGGTAGTTGATGCTTATAATAGCAGAGACAAACTCGTATTTACAAGCGAGGTCGTTGCTGATTTCGTAAATGACCTTTCAGATCAGCTTATCCAGATACTAAAAGACTTGCAGGACGATAAATCTTCTTTTGAAAAAATGGGTATCACTTATGAAGAAAAGGCTTTTTATGATATTCTTGTTAAAGTTCGTGATGATCACGGCTTCAAGTATGAAGATGATAAGTGTATTATTCTTGCTAAGAAAATAAAAGAGTTGGTTGACAATAAAGCTCAATTTGCGGATTGGTCTACTCGCGACGATATAAAGAATCAGCTTAATATGGATTTAACGATACTTCTCTATCAAAACGGTTACCCGCCTGAGTGGGACGAAGAAGTATTCGAGAAGGTAATGGAGCAAGCTGAAAATTTCAAGAAGTATAGCAATTAAATTAAATTCAATGCCGCCCTTCACATCAAGGGCGGTTTCTCGTATCGTTCTTTACTTTTACAACAGTCGCCACAAGTGTGAATCATCAGTATCTTTTTTATCAAAAGCAACATCAGTAACTTTTTTATCAAGATAAGTCAGTTGCTCAATCATACATAATTCTTCACTTGTTATCTGTATGCAGTACTGCACAGCAAGGACTACATTGAAGCATATGCGGATACGGCGATGAGAAGTATATCTTCAATCTGCTGATTTCGATTATCACGAGGACAATGAGAACGAGATGCAGCTTGAGGTCGCAATGGTCGGTATCCGTTACAAATACGGGAAGAATGCTCTCCTCAAAGGCTTCAACCTCTTCGACAAGGCAACAGGTATAAAGCGCAATACGATGGTAGGAGGTCACAATGGGTAATATGAATAAGCAGTGTCACGCAGAAAAAAGCTATGCAAATTGCACCGTTTACCGCACTTAAAGGCTTCTATGAAACGGTAAGGATACAGGGACGTATAAACGAATCTAGGAAGAAGCTTGGCGAGGATGAAGCTGAGGCTATATCCAACACACTGAACAGGCTTAGGGTAGGTACAACAGTCAAGATTAAATATTACGACATTGATGCATATACGAACATCAAAGGAGGTGTTATCAAGTTCAATTCCCCATACCGCAGACCCAAGGTCATAAAGACTGCCGTCCCTTTTGATGACATTTATACCTTAAAGCTACTTGGCAAGAACATCATTTTTTAGTTGTATTATTGCTGGCCGCCTACTGGGCGGCTCGGCTTTTGTACAGTGATTTTTTTATATTATATGTATTTACTTCTACTCCTATATGTGGTATAATTTAAGTAACAAAATGTGTTTGAGCTCGTCCCCGCGAGAGCGGGGATCCATTAGCTTATAATTATAAAAAATGAAAAAATCACACTGATTACGTTTTTTGAAAAAAATGAAATTCAAAAATTCTCAAAAAGTACCTCTTTTTGAGAAAAACGCAATATGATTTTTCTGAAAAAACGTAATTGCAATGAAAAAATGTTATTTATGATCCGAACGATAGATGATGTATCATTTCGAGGAGAGAGTACTATGGCACAGTATGAAAGCTTAAAGGATTATCTTAGCTTAAATAGGAAAGATGAGATTTTAAAAAAAGCGAATGAATATTTCCAAGCTCATAGCGATGTTAAAAATAATGTTTGCTTAAAAGATATTACAATAATTACGGTTAGCTGTGTTGAAGAAATCCTCCCGACTGCAATGGTATGTATGGAGGTAAGTGCAGAGGTATACATCAACAACAACGCCAGCGCTTCCTCAGCGTATTATAGCATATTATTCAGCGGAAATGTATTAAAAGGTTTTTCAGGCCTCAATCTTATCTCCGCAGGAGAGATCTCTGAAAAGGAACTCCATGAAGAAAAAATTCCTGAATTGTTCGGTTTACCTGATATCACCTGTGATACACTTGAGGAAGAATCACAAAAAATCCATCGCATTTTATGTGCTATAATCAAAAAAGATTCCGAGCACAAGTATTGGTTCCCTGTTATTGAGATCAAGGAAAAATTCAAACTGAAGATGTGGCCTGCTAAACTTGATGATGGTGTTTTAGGGCAAATACGCTTCACACCATCAAGAGCAGATATTTACGATATCAGAGATATGAACAAATGCTTCACTGATGAACCTATTCCCGCAAATGTAATCCTTATCAATAGCGAATATTATAAAAGCCATAACAACCGCTATGATGATATTATTGTAGCTGCTCATGAGCTCGTTCATTGGAACCTGCACAGAATGTATTTTTATATAAGTCAGCTTCTTGACGACAATTATCAACTTATGAACTGCTCATCTAAACTTATCGTGTTTGATGATTCTATGTCACTAAAAGACAGAGCCTACTGGTATGCAGAGTGGCAAGCAAACGAGCTTGCTATACGTGTAGCTATGCCTAAGCATCTTGTTGAGAAGGCTATCGAAGAGTATAATAATGATGAAAGTGTACATAATCCGACTGATATACCTTTCAGCGGACGTTATTATCAGAATATGATATATAAACTCTCTTGGGATTTTAATGTTCCTGAAGAGACAGTGAAGGAACGCATTCGCCAGTTGGGATACGATTACGCTGATGGAACTTTTGTTACTGTTGACGACTGTACATATAAGCCGTTCACGTTTACACAGGGCACATTAAAAGAGAATGAGACGTTTGTAATTGACCGTGAAAATTATGAGAGGCTGCTGCGGGAGAACAAGGATTTTGCTGAACTTATAGAGTCGAAAATATGCGTGTATACAGGGTACGTTATCTGTTTAAATGATACAAAGTATATTAAGCCTTATTGGGCCGGTAAAAACATAAGTTTCAAGCTTACTGATTATGGGCGCGAACACGCTGATGAATGTTGCCTTATTTTTAAAGCTTGTCTCAAAGATATTAGCAAGATCAGTATACCTTCTACAATCGCTTGTTTATGTAAGCTGGAAGATGGAGAATATTCTGCCGAAATAGATAATAAACGAGTGTTAACTGAAGATGGCATTAACGATCGTAAAGCTCATGAAAAAAAGAAAGAAGAGAAGAAAAAAGTAAAAAAAATCCTTGCTAAAATGACCGAATACGATATTACAACATTTCAACAAGCTCTTCGTTTCCATATGGCTGAAAGGAGTATTAAAGCTTCTGATATGGCAGATGAAATATATTTGAAAAAAGATACTTTAGATGGTTATTTAACTGATCCTTCAAATAAGAAAAAGCACAGAAATCCATCATTAGAGGCTATAATGGTCATATGCAACATCCTTAAGTTAGAATACAAGTTGTCTAAAGATTTGATAAATAAAGCTGGAAAAAGTTTGGTTGAAGGTAATAAAGAGCATGATATGTATGATTATTTACTTACTATAACAAATGCATCTTTAGAGGAGTGGGACTTATATCTTGAAGCTGAAGGCTTAACACCGTTTCGCCCTCCTGTATGTTAAGAAATAAAATTAATAATATATAGGGGGACAAATTGTCCCCCTTTTATTATTCCGAGATATAGCAAATTGAGTCCGTTGAATCATAAAAGATGCAACGGACTTTGCTGTTTTTAGCCTTTTATTCAGTACAAAATGTACCATGACAGATTCTTAAATTCATATTATAATGTGAACATAGAGCCTAAGAATCTGATATCGACAGGCATCTAAATATATTTAAGGAGAATCAATATGTCAAACACAAACACGTTTGAAGACATGGCTTTTGATAAAGTTCCTGATCCGCTGGATAGGCATGACCTTATCAAAAAGCACGAAGAAGAAATCGAGGAAAAAGCACAGAAAATAGCTGAAAGCAAGGCTGAAGGTATACTTGAAGCTAAAAAGGGAGATTATCAGCTTGAGGTACTTAAGCAGTTGCAGGAAGAGGGGCTCCACAAGGAAGGAATGAAAATCTCAGCTTCCTCACCACTTATCAGTGAGACATTTACTGTCGGCGGACTTGAACTTCAACCTTCGGATTTCATTCCTAATTCTGTGGCTACTGATCCTCTTTACGAGGAAAAAATGCTTATCAGGAATGCCTACTCGCTTGAGTGGCAGGAACAGGACAGAAATACCGGGAAGAGGAAGTTTATCTGCATCTGTGACCCGACATCTGTTTTGATTGCTAATCCCCAAGGCATTGGACGTTGTGAGAACATAATCGTGACACTCAAGGGCGAAAAAAAGCCTTTGATATTTCCGGGTGGAGACATCAGCTATGAATCCTTCAGGAAGCAGACACGCTTTTTAAGAAAAGGATTAAAGGCAGATGCCAGGATAATTTATGAAGCTTTCCTGCGTGCTATACGTGAATGCCCCTGCAAGCTCTTTCTCACAATTCCGAAGCATGCTGGTTGGGTAAAGCTTCAGAGCGGTGATTCGATCTACATCTCTTCTGAATCGGTGATTCCTGGACTTGAAGAACTGTTTCCCACAGAAGTAAGAGGGCATAAGCTCATTCATCACGAGCTTCCACTCGAGGTAATATCGGCTATGTACAGCGCAGCTTTGCCCAATAATATGGAGGCGAAACTGTTGACAACAATACGTACATCAACTTGCTTGCTTCCATTTTACGAAGCAGAGGGATTGCGTCCCGACAGAGGCTTTGTCGCGGTATATAATTCCGAGTCTGCAAAAGAAGCGTGTGTTGCACTTACTAAACGTCAGAACTACAAAACAACTGTTACTTCAAGTATTTCTGAGCGTATTTCTAGAATCAGAACATACTTTGAAACCTCCAATGATTCAACGGTTGTGCTGTCTTCATCTGGCATTATCGACGATAGTAGAAGTATACATAACGGTCTTAAGGCGATATATGAGAATCTCAACAGGACTAACGGCATAGAGGATAACACTCGCAAGTTCTTTGTCATGCTTACAGATTCCCCTGGCTCTTTTCCAGAGGATTTTCCAGCGTATTATACTACATGTGAATTGAGCCTTGATACCAAGAATATCGAAATAATCCAGCGTTTTGCTGGTATGCTCGATTATGCACTTATCGAGTTCGCTGGGCGTAACCCTGATGCAACAAAACAGCTTGTCTGCGAAGGAATCAAGTTTGCTCGCGGTGTTGTTACTAGCTTCAAAAATACAGAGGTTACTGACTCCATGATTATGACGTTAGCAACCGCTCATATCCTTAGTAAATTGCATATCATAAGCGATATCGAGATGCAGTCTATCATACACTGGTTTAGAACGGAAGCTACATCGAGATTATCGATGAGCGATTCTACATGCTGTGAGTTCAAGTCGGCTGTCAGCAATGCTATTCTTAACGGAGAGCTTAAGATAGCTAAGCAAACAGGACCGCCGTATTATAAAGAAGACGGTCATACCGCATTTATTAGAGAAGAGGACAAGTCCATCAACATGAGTGATGACACAATTAAAAATATCATCATACCACAAGTATCAACAAGGAGTGTTACGAAAATGAATAAACATTTAAACGCAAAAGGTTTATTGAAGGGCAAGCACACCAACAAACGCAAGTTGAAAGTAGCGTATGAAGCTGGAGTTTTTGAGGATGTTGAGGTATTCTCATACTCAAGATCGGTGATTAACGCTGAGGCAAAGGCATATGTTGACGATATCATCGACAACGAGTACTGGTTCAATGTTGGAGAATACCCTGAGGACTTTGTGCCTGTGCTTTATGATAAAGACGGCACAAAAGCAGCAGGCTATGTCTTTAAGCCTGATGATGACGATAACCTCCATGAGGTATACTTCGGCTACACACGCTCGGGAAAGACGTTCGCATTAACAAATAGAGCAATTCAGAAAGTCGAAGCAGAAGGTTCAGATGCCGTCATCATATTAGATCAGACTGGTGGTTCCTCCGTGGCAGAGGTCGATAAGCACATTGGCAAGGAGCTCAGAATGAAATACTTCACTTTCTGGAACGTTTACGAAAACGGTGTTCCTGTAAATCTGCTTGATTGTCGCGGAAGTTTAACTTACAAGGAAAAGAAGGAGCGCATCACGAGAATATATGCAATGATGACAAGAAGTCTCGGCAACTATCAGGAGCAGATCCTTAAGAATGCAGTTAAGAGTATGCTGTACGATATGAAGAAAAATCCAGATATAACTATATTTGATATTCTTCAGTATATCGTTCAATATAATGAGGAGGGAGAACCGTATTTAGATGAGGCTCACAAAAAACTCCGCTGTAAACTTCAGGCTGTCCTTGATGAACTTGAGGATACACCGCAGAACAAAAATAGCTGGGGCGAATTCCTGAAGGAACAGGGTAAGCCAATAGTTGTTATCTCAACAGGTGCTGACAGCGTTGGTAAGGGTTCAGAAATCATCGACATAATGTTGGAGAGCCTCTACACTTACAAACAGTGTCACCCATGTGAGAAGTATTCAGTCATTATAGATGAGGCGCAGGATCTTTACCTTCATGAAAAAGGAACTGTCAACGTCCTGCTCCGTAAGGGTGGTAAGCACAATATCACGATGCTTCTGGCATCCCAGTCATTCCCTGATCCCAACATTCAGTTCGGTAAGGTTGTAGGCAACTGCGGAAGATTACGCAGCTACCACCCAAAGGCAGACGATCTCAAACGCGCGGCTAACTATTTCAGCTGCGACAAAGACGAGGTCGATTTCCTTAAGCAGGGTGAGTGCTATGACAAAGGTCTGTTCTGGAGTCGTTATCGATCTGAGAACGTTATAACAACGCTCAAGGGCAAAACTGTTGCGTTTGAGCTTGATACAGACATAAATAGTAAAACTGAAGAAGGAGACGAGCAGCCGTAAGGCTGCTCGATAATAATGAATTTTATTTACTAAATTGCATATTTTTACCATTACAGGGCATAATTCAAAAGTAAGGAGGAAGCTGTGAAAATGAAGATATATAACAAACAAGACAAGGGCTACATCGAAGTATGGCTTACAAACTATGAGCAGCAGGAATATGACCGCAACGAACTTACAAAGCAGCTCCTTGCTGAAACTACTGTAAAAAAGTGCAAGGTGGTATATTTCTTGTCGGGCAGCGAAGATTTATTCACCAATACAGAAGGACTGCTACTAAAGAATCTGGGGTGTGCTTGAAGCACACCTCTTTTTTCTACTTGACAAGATTTAATATTTATGATACAATGATGATACGAAAATAAAATTTTCTATAATAACATTGATAGAAAGGGGACGCTATGGACGATAAGCTGAAAATAGCCGGATATTGCCGTATCTCCGTTGATGAGGAAATGGATCGTGATAATACTTCCATTGAAAACCAGAAAGCCATTATTGCAGACTACGTTACCAAGACATTTCCAACAGCGGAGCTGGACTTCTACGAAGACCGTGACCGAAGCGGCTATACTTTTGAGCAGCGTGAGGGTTACCAGAAGCTGCGTAAAAAAATGCTCCTGCATGAATACGATATTCTGATTATCAAGGATTTTTCACGTTTCAGCCGCCGCAACAGCAAAGGATTGGTAGAACTGGAAGATCTTCGTGACGCAGGTATGAGAATAATCTCTATCGGAGATAGTATAGACTATCCTACATTTGATGACTGGACAGCTATCCAGTTTCGCTTTCTGATAAATGAAATGCCCGTTACGGACACATCTAAAAAGGTGCGTTCTGTTGTTAAACGCCGTCAGGAAGAGGGACGTTGGATATGTGCTGTTCCGTATGGTTATGTAATGACTAACAGTAAGCTTATGCAGTTTGAGGTTGATGAGCCTGCTGCGGAGGTAGTGCGTGAGATATTCAGGCTTTACAGCGAGGGCTGGGGATATAAGCGTATTGCAAATCATCTTACCGATAAGCATATACCTACGCCTCGCATGGCTGAAAAGGAACGTCGTGAAGCTAACGGTGAAGAATGCAAACTTCGAGGAAAAAACGAATGGAGCATAATTACTGTCAGTGAGATACTCCGTAACGATTTTTACATTGGTACTCTCAGACAGGGCAAATATCGCCGTAAGAAAATCAACGGCTCCGATATGAAGCTTGAAGAAACAGATCATCTTGTGTTCGAGGATAACCATGCTCCTATTGTGGACTACAAGCTTTTTGCAGGTGTTCAGGAACAGATAAAGCACCGCACAAACAACAACTACCGTGGCGTTAAGAAGTACGACAACATCTATTCAGGTTACTTGTTCTGCGGAGACTGCGGCAGTCCGATGTTTTCTATGAGCCGTGGAGATATTCCGCAAGCCTATCGATGCGGAACATATCACAAACGTGGCAGTAAAGCTTGCAGCTCCCACCATACAAGAGTGGATATGCTTGACGAACTGCTCCGCTCATTCATCAGGCAGGTTAAGGATAACTCCGAAACAATGCTTGAAAAATTGCAGGAATCCATAAACCGTGAACGTACTGAAACATCTTCAAGCAAGTCGGTAGTCGAGGTTTTGGAACAGCAAATGGAAGATACCCGTTCAGAGATAAAGATGCTGGCACGTCAGCACGTCAAGGATATTGCCAAGCATCCTGAGCGTGAGGAAATACTGGAAGAGATATACTCAGAGCAGATAGATGAACTCACCCTTCGGCTTGAAGGGCTTCGCAATCAGATGCAGCTTGCGGCTGATAAGCATAATATGATTGTAAAAGTAAACAGAACGGCTAAAACAGTTATGAACGTCTTTGATGATATACTGAATAAAAATACGCTCTCAAAGGCAGATGTTGATTTTATTATTCAGCGTATAACCGTCTATGAGGAACGCATCGACATTAAACTGCGTTCAGATATAGACAGTTTGCTTAGAACAGGAACACTGCCGGAGTGCAATGCTGAAAGGTCAGCCGCAAATTTTAATTCAGACACTAAGAAAACAGAAAGTCTCACACCATTCGCCCATATTTCGAGGAAAAATGGCGATGTTCTTAGTGTCAATGTTATCAGTGAGGGCGACCCCCTTGAAATCTACACTAACAGCGACGGAGAAGTTATTTTTAAGAAGTATTCGGCAATAAGCGAAATGAGTGAAAATGCTGCAAACGTAGCCGAGGTTATGTATAAGACGGCAGGCTGTCCTGTTATTATATTTGATAAGGACCATGTTGTAGCGTCAGCAGGAATTCCTAAAAAAGAGGTGGCAGACCATAAACCTTCTTCACAACTCGAGGGAATTATGGAGAATCGCGGTCAGTATTTCTGTCCCGACGGTGATAATAACAACTTTTATCCTGCTGAGGATTTGGAACGCACCGCTATTGCTGCTATGCCTATAATCAGTAATGGCGATGTTTCGGGAGCTGTTGCGTTTATGACATCCGAGGAGAATACGGAGGCTTCTGACTTGCAGAAAAGCCTTATTACCGCGGCTGTTCGTTTTCTCTCAAAGCAGCTGGAATGATTTGAAAAAAGTTTCACATTATTAAAAAAAGCTCTCCCGTCATCTGACAGGAGAGCTTTGATTTGTGAAAAATTACTTTTTCTTAGCAGGCTTGTTGTTATTCTTAGCGTCAACCTTTGCAGGCATTTCAGGTTCCTTTGAAAGGTATGTATAAACGCCTGCTGCTAATGCTGCACCAAGAAGAGGTCCTACGATGAATACCCATACGCATGAAATTGGGTCTGTGTTGCCGTCAATTGCAGCAACGATAGCAGGTCCGATACTTCTTGCGGGGTTTACAGATGTACCTGTAAGACCGATTCCAAGAATGTGAACAAGTGTCAGTGTAAGACCGATTACAAGGCCGCCGAATGAGCCGTGTCCGGCTTTTTTGGATGTTACACCGAGAATTGTCATTACAAAAATGAATGTAAGTACAACTTCAACGATAAGACCTGCAAGAGCGTTATCACCAACGCCGCCAAGTCCGTTTGAACCGAAGCCGCCTGTCATGTCCTTGACATTGCCAAGGGAGAAGATAGCGGCAAGCAGACCTGAACCTGCAAATGCACCTGCGCACTGAGCGATAATGTAGCCGATAAAATCGCTGAATTTCATACCGCCGCTGAGGAGAACTCCCAGTGAAACGGCAGGGTTGATATGACAGCCTGAAATATTTCCTACGCAGTAAGCCATACCAACGATTACAAGACCGAATGCCAGCGCTGTGAGGATATATCCGCCGCCATTAACAGCGTCACAGCCTACAAGCATTGCGGTTCCGCAGCCGAGAGTAACAAGCACCATAGTGCCGATAAACTCTGCCACATACTTTTTGAAAGAATTCATATACTTTCCTCCTTGATAAAATATTTGGGATTATCCCGATAAATTAATTTTACCATAATAAACGAAATTTGTCAATAGTAGTCAAAAAAAATTCCCCTTACAATTATTTTGTGGATATTTTGTTACTATTGTACAAATGTTTGGATAGATTAATTTGTTTAATTACAAATTTTTAATGTTGAAAATATTTTTTTCCACTTGACATTGATATTAAAATCGTTTATAATATATATACAAATATTCAATTGGATTTGGAGGAATAATTATGAAAATAAAAAAATATATATCTGCTGTGCTTGCTTCTGCTCTTGCAGTCTCTTCATTCTCAGCTGTTTCAGCATCTGCTGAAAGCTATGGTGATAATGTGGATATAATGGTTCTTGGTGATAGTATTGCATCAGGTTACGGACTTACTGAAAATCAGTACAACTATGGTCAGCTTGTTGCCGATTATCTTGGCGGAAATGTTTACAATTATGCTGTATCAGGTTATGATTCAAATGAAGCTCTTGCACTGCTCCGTGGATTTAATGCAGAACAGAAATCTCAGCTTAAAGAAAGTGATGTTGTAATCATATCTATCGGTGGAAATGATATGATAGGTTATGCTGCTTCATCATTGATAGAATTTGCAGCTGCCAACAATTTGCTTGCAGAAGGTAAAACAATTGACGACCTTCCCGAGAATAAAAATTTTGAAACTCTCAGCGAATTTGTTGATATGGATGCTTTGAAGGCATTTGCAGGTGATTTTTCAAATTCTCTACTTCTTAACAGTGAGCTTAGCAGTATTTATCAGAATATCACATATACTGATGCAAATAATAACGGCTCTGCTTATGCTCAGGTTATTGCAAAAACAGTAATTCCAAATATCATGGCTATGAGAGATGAAATCAAGTCAGCTAATCCAAAGGCAAGAGTTATTGTTCAGACTGTTTACAATCCTTTACAGTTCAGCACAGAGTATGAAGCCAATCTGAAGGAATCTGTTTCTTCAACATATTTTACAGCATACGCAACATTTAAAAGTCATTTTAGTAATATTACAAGAAGATTTTCAGAGCAGTTAAATGAAGTTGAAGGTATTGAAATTGCTGATGTTCTCAAGGATTTTTCTTCAACTGACAGCAATAAACAAAGCTATGGCTGGTATTTCACAAAGGCTCAGGGTGGAAAAAATCTTGATATACATCCTACACAGGCAGGTCATACAGCAATCGCTGTTAATATCCTCAATACTCTCGGTGAAAAGCGTGAGGACGGCGGACTTCTTAAAATGACTTTCGATAGCCTTAAAAATTATCCTGCTTATGCTCTGGAGCAGTACAAAAAGGTTGCAGGCAGTTATTGTCTTGGCGATATAACTGAGGATGGATTAATCGATTCCTCAGATGCTTCTGTTATACTTCAGCAATATGCTCTGCTTTCAACAGGTAAGGATATTTCAGTTTCGGCATCACAGTTTGAAGCTGCAAAGTTGACGGACGATGAGGTTGTAGATGCTTCTGATGCTTCTATTGCTCTCGCGTACTACGCTTATATTTCCACAGGCGGCAAGGGTTCATTTAAGTATTTTGTTGCAAATAAATAAAAATTGCGGCAGTTTCTGAAAAATGAAACTGCCGTTTTTGTTCTAAAACAAAGAAACAATATAATATACTAAACCATAGAGAAAAGCTGCAGTACAGCCGTAAAGTATTACAGGACCTGCAATACTGAAAATTTTTGTGCCCACTCCAAGAATCAATCCCTCTGATTGCGCTTCAACGGCTGAGGAGCTTACGGAATTTGCAAATCCCGTGATTGGTACGAGAGTACCTGCTCCTGCGTGTTTGGCAATACGCTCATACCAGCCAAGACCCGTCAGCAGTGCACTTGTGCAGACAAGTATTACAGATGTCCATGTTCCTGCATTTTCAAGTGAAAATCCCATATTCTGAAAAGCAGAAAGTATAAGCTGACCTATAACGCAGATTCCTCCGCCTATTACAAAAGCATACGAGGTGTTTGCCACTGTATTTGACCGTGGCGAAGCCTTGTCCGTCATTTCTTTGTAAGCCTGTGGTGTGATGTTCATAAAATTCATCTCCTTTAAAGTTATAATACCCCGATTATGATTTAATATTTGTATATTAAAAAAATTTTTCTGTTTTATGTTGACTTATTCGTGAAAATAGGGTACAATTATAATGAATGATTATGTTCAAAAGAAACTGGAGAATTATTTTGATAAACAAGAATAAAATAATAGCTGTATCCTTAGGCGCTGTAATGAGTATTATGACTGTCTGTGCTTCTGTATTTTTTGCTACAGCTCAGCCAAATAAGAAAAAGTATGAGATTTTCGGCGTGGATGTTTCGAATTATCAGGGCGTTATCGATTGGGAAACACTTGACAGCCAAAATGTGGATTTTGCATTCATAAAGGCTACCGAGGGCAGTGGTTATGTTGACAGATTTGTCAGCAGAAATCTTGAAAATATTGCAGATACTGATATTTTATGCTCCTGCTATCATTTTTTTAGTTTTGACAGCGCAGGAGAAACGCAGGCAGAAAATTTTATAAATACTGTGGATAAGGATAATATTCAACTTCCGCCAGTGGTGGATATTGAATATTATGGCGATAAGTCCGCAAATAAGCCGACTCGTGAGGAAACAGAGGAGATTCTTGCGCCGCTGCTGAAAAATCTGGAAAAGCATTATGGTGTAAAACCTATAATTTATACTACGCTTCCAGTATATTACAGATATGTCAAGGAGAATTTTTCCGATTATCCTCTCTGGATTCGCTGTACACAATTTGAGCCGGATTTTCTTGAATGGCAGTTCTGGCAGTATAGCGATAAAGGACAGCTTGAGGGCTACTACGGCGAAGAACCATGCATTGATTTTAACGTGTTCAAAGGAACAAAAGAAGAACTTGAACAGATGACAATTGATTAAAGGACTGATATTTTGATACTCAAACTTAAAGCAGCTACAAAGGATTATATATGGGGCGGGAACCGTCTGCGCAATGAATTCGGCAAAAAAAATGATTCTCAGCGCCTTGCTGAAAGCTGGGAGCTTAGCTGTCATCCCGACGGTATGAGCATAATAGACGGCGGCGATTATGACGGAATGACTTTAGCGGAATTTTTGCAGAAATATCCCGAAACAGCAGGGGAGAAATGCGGCGAAAAATTCCCCATACTCGTAAAGCTTATTGATGCTGAGGATAATCTGTCTGTACAGGTTCACCCTGATAATGAATATGCTGAAAAATATGAGGGGGACAGCGGCAAGACGGAAATGTGGTATATAGTTGACTGCGATGAAAATTCGTCAATTATATATGGGTTCAAAGAGAACCTTACAAAAGAGGAATTCAGGGCAGCTATTGCTGATAATTCCCTGCTTGAAAAGGTGAATGTTGTTCCCGTAAAAAAGGGGGACGTATTTCTTATACAGGCAGGAACGCTCCACGCTATTGGCAAAGGCTGTCTTATTGCGGAGATTCAGCAGAGTTCAAATGTGACGTATCGCGTGTATGATTACGACAGACGTGATGACAGCGGAAACCCACGTGAGCTTCATATTGATAAAGCTCTTGATGTCACAGACCGCAATGCTATGGAAATGCCTGTTCAGAGACAAAAAGACAGCAAAGATAATCGGGATTGCGAGCTGATAAGCTGTGAATATTTTCGCACCTGCAAAGAGGATATCAGCGGTACGGGAAATGAGCATATTGCTGAGGATTCTTTTGCGCATATCCTTGTTATTGAGGGCAAGGGAGAGGTTATTTCCGAAGGAAATATTCTGAATATTGCCAAAGGTGACAGCTTTTTTGTCACCGCAGGCACAAAATGGCATATAAAAGGTAAATGCAGTATAATATATACTGTTGTATAAAAACGGAGGTTTTAAAATGAAATACTATGTAGGAATTGATTTAGGCGGAACAAATATTGTTGCAGGTGTTGTTGACGAGAATTACAACATCGTTACAAAGGCAAGTACAAAGACAAATTGTCCCCGTCCCGAAAAAGAAATTGCCGATGATATGGCAAAAATGGCTTTGCAGGCTGTTGAAAATGCAGGTCTGACAATTGAGCAGATTGAATGGGTTGGAATTGGTACTCCCGGTATTGCCAATAGTGCAACAGGAATTATCGAGTATTCCAACAACCTTGGATTCAAGAATACTCCCATGGTTAAGTATATCCGCGAGACTATTGATAAACCCGTATTTATTGAGAACGACGCAAATGCAGCTGCATATGGTGAATTTGTAGCAGGCGCAGCTAAGGGTGCAAAGAATGCTGTATGTATTACTCTTGGTACAGGCGTTGGCGGTGGTATCATCGTTGACGGAAAGATTTACGCAGGTTCAAACTTTGCAGGTGCTGAAATCGGACATACTGTTATCGAGGTTGACGGTGCGCAGTGCTCATGCGGACGCAAGGGCTGCTTCGAGGCTTATTCCTCCGCTACAGGACTTATCCGCATGACAAACGAGGCTATTGCAGAGCATCCCGACAGCGCTATGGCTAAGCTTGGCGAGAAAAACGGCAAGGTAACAGCACGTACATCATTCGACGCTATGAAAGACGGTGATGAGTGCGCAAAGGTTGTTGTTGATAAGTACATAAAGTACCTTGCGGCAGGTATCACAAATACAATTAATATTTTCCAGCCTGATGTGCTTTGCATCGGCGGCGGTGTATGCAATGAGGGCGATGCTCTGCTTCTTCCCATGAAGGCTATTGTTGAAAAGGAAGTCTATACCCGTGATTCTGAAAAGAATACAAAGATAGTTATTGCCGAACTTGGCAACGATGCAGGTATCATCGGTGCGGCTTTCCTCGGCAGAGCTAATGGTTGATTAATGTTATAAGTAAGGCGGAGGATTTCATTTCTCCGCCTTTTTTACATTTGTTCGGAAAATTTGTCGGAAAATATTGCAATTTTATTACTGCTGTTGTATAATGTTAATAGAGGTGATTGTATGAGTTTTGGAGAAAAGATTTGGACAAGTTTATTTTCCTCTGATGTGTATATCTTGATTTCGGCTTTCCTGACTGTGTTATGTTTATTGCTGGTTCGGTATTATAATAAAAAAACAAAAAAAGAAATTAATAAATTTGAACAGGAAAAAAATATCAGCTATACAACCCATGTTTACAATTGGCTGACAGCAAGTTATACCTTGTTTATAACAGCAATTTCTATATTTCCGCTATTAGGTATGTTTGGAACAGTAAAGGCTTTATTGGAACTTGATTTATCAAATATTAACAATACAAAAAACAATTTTTTTGATGCATTGACTTCTACAACTTGGGGTATCATTTTTTCAATTGGTTTTAAAATAGTGAACGCCTTTATTTCTACATCCGTTGAAAACAATATTCAGAAACTTGCAGACCTGATAAAGAAATTTGAGGATAGCGGAATAGCTTTAAAAGATTTAAAAAAAGAAAACGAAAAACGCAGGGCAGTAAAATGAAAGTAAGAGAAATAATACTTGATTTTACATCGTTACTTGATGTAATTATGATAATTCTTTTTTTCTTTATTCTGTTTAGTACATTTGAAATTGAAACGGCGACAAATGAAGCAAATCAGACAAAAATAGAATACGAGGCAAAGTTAGAAGAAGCTGAGGAAGAACGAAAAAAATATGAAATAGAAAGAGACAGGCTTTTAAATCTTGATAAAAATGCTGCGAAAAATCAAGAAGCACTTTCTGCGTATAATGACAATCAGGTTTTGTCAATAAATCTTGTTGAAAAAATTGACAGTGAAGGGCTGTATATCAATGTTTTAAGAGGTAATGAAAAATTATTGGAAATTAAGTATGAAAGTTCACTGAACTATAATAAGGAAATAGCTGATATTATAGAATCTTCAAATTATAAATCTGACGATGTAATTATCTGCAATTTGATTTATAATGGTGATAATATTGGTTCTGCTGAGGCAGTTGAAAAAATTAAAAAAGCTGTAAATAACGTGCAAAATGATTATAATAATTTTTATTTTGCTACAATAAATGTTTCAAAGTGAGGTAAAGCATATGGGAAAAGGAAAGATATTTGCTGGTACTGGTATAACTGCTGCTGTGGCGGCAGTGGCTTTGTTCTTATCACAGAAAGGCTGTGATTTTGGAATAGGAATAGGCAAAGATGGTGTCACAGGAAACGAAACAGGAGTTTCTGAGCAAACAGATTTTGAGAAAGAGAAAAACACTGTTGCTGAAACTGAAATAACGACAACTGTAGTGACAGAATCAGAGAAAATTAAGGTTGAAGTTACAATAGACGGCAGAGATTACATATATAATAATAAGAAAATGCAGTTAAACGAATTAATGACAGAAATAAATAAAATTGACAAATCTGTTGAAATATATATTTCTTGCGAAAGCACTGCAACGGTAAATGCAAGGGATAATTTAGAAGAATCACTTAAATCAAGTGGATTTATAAATATCATATTCAAGTAATTGTATATGGCGGAGGAAATTCTCCGCTTTTTACACCTTAAAATTGTCCGCCAGTGGCGTACAAGCGTATTCACCAAAAAAACAGTATTAGCGTTTTTATTTTCTGTATTTCTGCCAATTGATTTTTTGCATATTTTATTATATAATGTAATAAGTATGATAGAAAAATAACAATTATGTAAAGGCAGGTAATTCCTATGGCTAATAAAGTTGTAAAATTCGGTGGCAGTTCTCTTGCAGACGCTAATCAGTTCCGTAAGGTTGCCGATATTATAAAATCAGATGATAAGCGTAGATACGTTGTTCCCTCTGCTCCCGGAAAGCGTTTCTCCGATGATATTAAAGTTACAGATATGCTCTACAAGTGCTGTGAGCTTGCAGGCAGCGGAGTTGATTTCACAGAAGATTTTCAGATTATCAAAGACCGCTACAACGGCATTATTTCCGACCTTGGTGTTGATATAAGTCTTGATGAAGATTTTGATATTATTGTAAATGAGCTCAAATCCCGTCCTGCTAAGGACTATGCCGCAAGCCGCGGTGAGTACCTCAACGGTAAAGTTTTAGCCGCATACCTCGGTTTTAATTTCGTTGATGCGGCTGATGTTATCATATTTGATACAAAGGGACAGCTTCTCCTTGACGAGACAGTAAAGGCTGTAAGAGCACAGCTGAAAGACCTTGACAACGCTGTTATCCCCGGATTCTACGGCAAGACAACAGAGGGCGTTATCAAGACATTTTCAAGAGGAGGTTCAGATGTAACAGGCTCTATTATCGCAAATGCTGTAAATGCTGAGATTTACGAGAACTGGACAGACGTTTCAGGCTTCCTTGTAGCAGACCCCAGAATCGTTGAAAATCCTGAGGCTATCGAGACAATTACTTATCGTGAGCTTCGTGAGCTTGCTTATATGGGTGCGTCGGTGCTTCACGAAGATGCAATTTTCCCTGTTCGTTCCGCAGGTATACCAATCAATATCCGCAACACAAACAGACCACAAGACGCAGGTACAATGATTGTTTCCAACGACTATGATTTCAGTCGTGAAAGCCTTGGTCATACAATCACCGGTATTGCAGGTAAAAAGGGATTCAGCACAATCAATATCGAGAAGGCTATGATGAACAATGAGCTTGGTTTCGGTATGAAAGTTCTGAATGTGCTCTATCAGAATGGCATTTCCTTTGAGCATATGCCTTCGGGAATCGATACAATGAGCATCACTGTTGACAGTGCAAAGCTTGAGCCTGTTCGTGAAAAGGTACTTGCTGAGATTCGCCGTGAGGTTAATCCCGACCACCTTGAAATTGAGGATAATATCGCAATTCTCGCTGTTGTGGGCAGACGTATGAAGAACACAAGAGGTACTGTTGCAAGAGTTTTCGCTGCTATGGCTCATGCAAGAATCAATGTTAAGCTTATTGACCAGGGCTCCTCTGAGCTTAATGTAATCATCGGTGTAAGTGAAAGCGACCTCCCCGAAGCTATCAGACGTATCTACGATATGTTTATCAATTCGGAGAAATAATTTTATTATTCCGCACAGATATTTATTGTCTGTGCGGAATTTTTTATGAAAATAAACGTAAAATACTTGACAAATATATAAGTATATGTTACAATAAAAATAGAATATGGGTATGCGTTACAAAAATATATAAAACCATTTCGCCACTCATATTTGTGTTATTAATGTAAGCGTTAATAACACCAAAAATCATAGACAAATATAGAGGGAGGAATTTACTATGAAATCAAAAAAATTATCAGCATTATTACTTGCAGGGTTAATGACGGCATCTGCTGTTTCTTTTACTGAAATTATTCCTTGCACAAAATTCACGGCTTATGGAAGTGCAACAGGTGAATACCCGAATGTTTCCAGCGGAAAATGCGGTGAAAATGTTTCATGGAACTATGAGGACGGTGTTCTCACTATCAGCGGTGAGGGGGCTATGGAACAGGTGTATATTGACCATGGTGCACCATGGGGATATCACCTTGCAAATATTAAAAAATTTGTTATTGGTGACAAAATAAGTGATTTATACTATCCTTATGTTCAGGGACACTATATTGAGGTAAGTGAAAATAACGAACATTACTTTAGCAAGGACGGAGTATTATTCAACAAGAATAAATCTGTTATATTCTCTTTCCCTACAAACACCAATTCAAAAACATACATAATTCCCGACAGTGTAACCGAAATATACAACTATGCTTTTAGTGAATGTGAAAATCTTACAAAAGTAGTTATGCCTGACAGCTTAACTAAAATAGGTGACAAGGCTTTTGAATACTGCGAAAACCTTGAAAAAATTACTATTCCTGACAGCGTAACCGAAATAGGCACTCAAGCTTTTTTTTACTGTGAGAATTTAACTTCTGTAGATTTCCCTGAAAATCTTGAAATATTAGGAATTGAAGCCTTTCATAACACACCTTGGTTTGACTCACAGAATTCCGTTGTATATATAAACGGTGTTTTGATTGACGGTACAAAAATTTCAGATGAAAAAGAACTTCCCGAGGGAATCAGAGTTATCGGCGGCGAAGCATTTTCAAGCAACACAAAACTCACTGAATTAACTATTCCTGAAACAGTTACACATATAAATGAAGGTATATTTTTCCAGAATGAAACATTACAAAGCGTAACGATTCCTGATAATGTAATCTATTTAGGTGAGAGTGCATTTTTACAATGCTTCGGATTAAAAGAGGTAACAATCGGCAATGGTATTACGGAAATTAAAGAAATGTCATTCCGTTTATGTGAATCCCTCAATAAAGTGAAAATAGGAGAAAATGTAAAGAGAATTGAAGATGAAGCGTTCTGGGGCTGCTATGATTTAACATCTATAGATATACCTGAAAATGTGGAGTTTATCGGGGACGATGTTTTTGAAGTAAATTCTTTATGGGAGCCGCCGCTTAAAACAATTACAATAAGAAATCCCAAATGCGAACTTTCAGAATACTCTATTCCCGAAAAAACAGTAATTTACGGCTACAGGGGCTCAACAGCACAGGAATATGCTGAAAAGTATAACAGAGCATTTATAGCTCTTAAAAGCGACGATACACAGTCAGAACCTACACTCCTCGGTGATGCAAACTGCGACGGTAAGGTTTCAATTGCTGATGCTACAGCTATTCTCCAGAGCCTTGGCAATCCTGATAAATATGGATTATCTGAGCAGGGTGCTGCAAATGCCGATATTGCTGATACAGGCAACGGAGTAACTCCTGAGGACGCTGTTACAATCCAGAGAATTGACGCAAAGCTTGAATAAACATACAAATGCCGATATCACTGCGATATCGGCATTTTTATAAATTAAACAATTAAAATAAGGAAAGCAATGCACCATGCGAAGAATAATACACCAAAGATTATTGATAATACACGTGATGATTCCCTGCCTTTTTTCATTATCACAAAACCTGAAATTGCTAAAAACAACATTCCCGCAAAAAGTATAAGCTTTGTTACAATTTTTGATTTATATCCTGTGTCAAGATAATTTGTTCCTACGGGATAAGTAAGTCCGTCAACCTGTGAAACATTGCTGCTGATTGCATTTCTTGTTTCTGAATCGGTTATGGATTTTGCCAATGCTGTAATATCCAGACCGCCTGCCTTGCGAGCCATTTTATCTACGCCGAAGTTTTCTTTAAGCCATTTCTTAGGCGCTTTAATTATGTACGCCTCAGCAGTATCCTCGTTAATACCTATGTAATAATGGTCTGTTCCCATTGGAATCAATCCGCTGATTGAATGTTCAACTTCAAGAACTTCTGTTGCCATGTCGATATTTACAGTGTGCAAATCTTCTTTGTTAGTCATATCAAGAATTGCTGTAATAATAAGATATGCCGCAATTCCGAGTACCATTAATACTCCTAAAAATAATTTAAAACCTCTGCTCATGTTTAAAACTCCTTATATGTATTTTTCCGGGATGCAATATCCTAAATTAAGCAGGGTGCGTGCGTAGCTGTTATCCAGCAGACGTTCTTCCGATTCCTGTCTTAATCTTTCAAATTTTTCTGCTTTTTTGCCTGTTGCAATGGAAATAATCTCAATAATTCCCCAAAGGGCGAATACAATGCCCATTATTGTGAATGCCGTGGGCATTAGCCACGGGAGGCTATCAGAAGTGTTCAGATGACATCTGCTGAACAGATATAATCCTCTCCAGATGATAAGTCCGCCAACTGCAATCAGAACAAGATACGACGGAATACTGAACGTATCAGCGGGAATTCCCTCAGCCGCAATTTCATGACAGCGTGGGTCGAGGTATTCCGTGCCGCATTTCTTGCATTTTTTCAGAGGACTTTTGTATTTTCGTGATGTGGGATTGTAAGTAAGCAGTTTCTTTTCACAATGACTGCATTTTAATGTAATGTATTCCATAATTTTCACCTTATATGACTATGAAGTATAGAAAAGCAATTGCCCATATGATGAGTATTCCAATCAAAATACCTCCTAAAATTTGTAAAGGTATTCGTATTTTTTCAGGATATTTAAAAATTAGAATAACTGAGATAAACAGTAACAGCATTACTGCAAAAAGTATGAATTTTATTATTATTATCTTCTTGTATTCTATATCCAGATATGCTGCTATTCCGATAGGGTATGCAGGTCCTTCTGTTTGTGACAAATAAGAGATTAATTCTTGCGCGCCATATCCTGATAATGGTTTAGCCAACGCGGTTATTTCAAGACCATTTGTGTTAATAGATTTGTAATCTGAAGTGAAATTTTCTTTAAACCATTTTTCTGGAGCTTTTATTATGTATGCTTCATCAGTATCTTCGTTTAATCCGATATAGTAGTGATGTGTTCGTTTAATGAAAGTTAATTTGTTTATCAGTTTGTTGTTTAGAGCGTGGTCGACTTCAAGAATTTCTGTTGCCTTATCAATATTTACCGTGCGCATATTTTCTTTGTTTGTCATATCAAAAATTGCTGTACCAACAAGATATACAGTTATTCCAACGAAAATTATTATAGTTAGAACCTTTTCTATGAACTCTTTCATATAAACCTCCTGCAATATTTTGTCGAAAAATCTGAATTTCGCTTTGCGATTAAGGGCGGAGATTATCCGCCCATAATAATCAATATATCTTATCTGATTTTAGCACCACAGGGAATACTGTCATCAAGGAACAGCACCTTTACACCATCGGGAGTATCAGAAGCACAAATCATACCGCAGCTTTCAACACCACGGAGCTTTACAGGCTTGAGATTTGCCACAAGCTGAATTTTCTTTCCAACCAGTTCTTCGGGAGTGTAGTATTCGGCAATTCCCGAAACTACCTGTCTGCCACCCATGCCGTCATCAAGCTGTAAGCAGAGAAGCTTATCGGACTTCTTCACCTTTTCAGCAGAGAGGATTTTTGCGCATCTCAATTCAACCTTAGCAAAATCATCAATGGTGATTTCCTCTGCAAGTTCGGGAATTTCCATAGCTGTTTCGCCCTTTTCCTCAGCGGAGAGGTTGGACTGTGCGGCTTCCATATTCTTCTGAATAATTGAGTTGAGTTCCTCAATTTCCTTGTCAACGTCAATTCTTGGGAACAGGATTGCGCCCTTGCATACTGTTACATTTTCGGGGAGAACGCCGAATACTGACAGCTTATCATATGCCACATCAGCCTCAGTTGCACCAATCTGATTCCATACCTCAGGCATAGTAGTAGGCATAAATGGACTAAGGAGAGTTGAGATAATTCTGATACCGTCAAGGAGATTGTAGAGAACTGCTGCAAGTCTGCCCTTTGCAGATTCGTCCTTGCCCAGCTTCCAAGGCTCTGTTTCATCAATATACTTGTTTGCACGGTCAACAGCCTTGAAGATTTCTTCAAGAGCCTGTTTAATCTTTGTTTCGTCCATAGCAGCTTCAACAGCTGATACAGCACCGAGAACTACACTCTTGAATTCCTCGTCGAGAGCGTCAGCCTGACGGTCAGAGGGGAGAGTTCCGCCGAAATATTTATCAGCCATTGCAACGGTACGTGAAACAAGGTTTCCAAAGCCGTTTGCAAGGTCGGAGTTGATACGGTTAATCATAATCTCGTTGGAGAAAAGGCTGTCAGCACCGAGAGCCATTTCACGGAGAATGTGGTATCTGATAGCGTCACAGCCGTAACGCTCGCCCAGTACAAATGGGTCAACCACATTGCCGAGAGATTTGGACATCTTAACGCTTTCGCCGCCCTTGCTCTGCATTGTGATGTAGCCGTGAACAGCAAGGTGCTTAGGAAGGGGCAGGTCAAGTGCCATAAGCATTGCAGGCCAGATAATAGCATGGAATCGCATAATATCTTTTGCAACCATATGAACATCTGCGCTCCAGTATTTATCAAAATCGTCATACTTGTCGTTCATATAGCCGAGAGCTGTGATATAGTTGGAAAGTGCGTCAATCCATACATAAACAACGTGCTTGTCGTCAAATGAAACAGGAACGCCCCACTTGAAAGTTGTTCTTGATACGCACAAATCCTCCAGACCGGGCTTGATGAAGTTATTTACAAGCTCAATTGCTCTTGTCTTAGGACGGAGGTAGTCAGTTTCAAGGAGAAGTTTCTCGATACGCTCTGCAAAGGGAGACATCTTGAAGAAGTACGCCTCCTCCTTGGCAAATTTCACAGGTCTGTGACACTCAGGGCAGCAGCCGTTTTCGTCAAGCTGTGAATCTGTCCAGAAGCTTTCGCAGGGAGTGCAGTATTTTCCCGAATATTCGCCCTTGTAGATGTATCCCTTGTCGTAGAGTGCCTTGAAAATCTTCTGTACGGATTCTACGTGATAGTCATCGGTTGTACGGATATATCTGTCGTAGGAAATATTCATATACTGCCAGAGGTTCTTGAACTTGTCAACGATAACGTCAACGTATTCCTTTGGTGTAACGCCCTGTTCAGCAGCTTTCTGCTCAATTTTCAGACCATGCTCATCTGTACCTGTGAGGAACATTACATCATAGCCCTGCATTCGCTTGAAACGTGCAATAGAGTCACAGGCTACTGTTGTGTAGCTGTGACCGATATGTGGATTACCCGAGGGGTAATAAATAGGTGTGGTAATGTAAAAGGGTTTCTTTGACATAAAAAATCGCTCCTTTTGGAAATTTTTGCTGACGAATGAAATCAGCTAAAGATATTATACCACATATTTCCGTATTTGTCACGTATTTTCTGAAAAAATTTCAAAAATAGCCGCGCATAAAACTATGCACGGCATTTAATCAATTATCGTCATTCATACAGTATTCGTTGAAAAGCTCAAGTGTGGCTTCAAATCGGCTTTCGTCAGTAGGACAGCCTGCAACGATGATTATATAATTTCTTGCATTGACGTAAAACTCGGATATCAGGCAATTTCCCGCAAGTACCGTTGAACCCGTTTTAGTACCGATAGCATAGGGACAATAGTAATCGCTTTCTTCATGAAGAAGTCTGTTCGAGTTTATCCAATCAAAGCTTTCACCTGTTTTTGCTGTGACGGTCTTTTTTGGAGTTGCGGTGATTTCTTGTATCTCTTTGATTTTTATGGCATATTTTGTCAGTTTTATCAAATCATGAATGGTTGTAAGCTGTTGGTGGTGATCCCAACCGTCAGGAGTAGAAAAGTGGGTATTAGTCATTTCAAGCTCATTTGCAAGCTGATTCATAAGTCCGCAGAAATGCTCAATGGCTTCAAGGTCGGGCATATCAGGATTTTTTGTTTCTGCCCTCGCCGTATTTACAGCGATTGTATAAGCCGCATCATTTCCTGATGAGAGTAGAAGACCTGTCAGCAGGTCGTAGAGAGTAAATTTCTGATTAGGCAGTATATTGCACATGCTTGAATATGGCTGTACATAGCCCAATTCAGAGCCTACTGTCAGTACATCGTCAGACTTCATATATTTAAGGGCAATGCAGGCTGTCATAAGCTTTGTCATGCTTGCAGGGGAAATAGAATCATGAATATTATCCGCAAAAATAGGAGTATCGCTGTTTGCAGCACATACTGCTGCGGCTGTATAAAATTTTACCTTTGGTTCTGTGGTGGCATCTGTAACAGTTTCGGTTGTAATTGTGGATTGGCATGTTGTTGTATGTTTTGTTGTTGATTTTGTTGTATATATAGTTGTTGTTGTTGTAATTCTTTTTTCAGCGGATTTGCTGCTTTTTTCGTTTTCCTTATCTTTTCCGCAGGCTGTCAGCAATAATATTGAACATATCACTGCGGTAATATATATCAAAAGTTTTCTCATTAAAACAACTCCTGAATTTTTAAATTGTTCTTACACGCATATTTCTCTATTATATAGTATACACGAAATTTGATAAGATGTCAAATATAACATATTTATATATTTATTGATTTGCTTAGTTCATAGTTTTACGCCGAATTTTCGCTAAAAAATGTTTATATTAATATTATGTTGATATAATTTTAAAATTTTATTTGTTCACAAATTGTTTGCACATCAAAAACAGCCGTATATGTTGCAATATGGGCAGAAATATGCTATAATCAGCATATAAAGGCAACAATGCATAAGTTCTGTGCTGTCTTGCCTAAACAATCGTGTGGCATAAAAAAATTAGACAATTTTATTTGAATTTATTGTTCATGCGTAATGAAAAGGATGTAATTAATGAAAAGAAAAATAGCTGTTATTTTCTCCGCACTTATTCTTGCCTGTGCGGCGACATTCAGCAGGAAGTTAATAAATCCGTCTTCGGATACTCCGGATAAAAATATTCCGGAGGAGACAAAAAAGACTGATGATATAAAGGTTACTGAAGCTGTTACCGAAAAAGAAATTGTTACAGTGCCTCCAACGGAAGCCCCTACGGAGCATATAAGTCCCAGAGAGACAGTAACGGCACGGCTTGGTATACAGCAGACTGTAAATAGAACTATTGACAGAGAAAATGGCAGTAATACAGCAAAATTTCCTCTTGCGGACTTTATACAAGAGGGTGATAAGATAAATTCATTTACTTTTGTTGTATATTCTGCCGATGGTTATGATATCGGACAGTTTAAGGGTGGATGTGGAATCTCTGTAAATGCAGATTGCCCCGTTGCTACAGATGAGGGGTGGTATCAGTCAGATGCCTTCACAGCGCCCACAGAGGGCACATACGGAGAGATTACATGGGCTGTTCCTGCGGATATAACAGATTATATCACTCCGGCGGGAGAAGTGCTTTTCGGTTATTGGTGGGGCGGCTCATCAGGTTTGCGCATTGAAAACGTTATATGCAATATTACCCGTACAGCCGATATCCCGTGTGATGATACGGTTACAATTGATGTAAACAAGTCTGTCAGCTACAGTGATGAGGACAACACAATACGTATCCCTACGGATTCACTTCCTAAAGGCGCTGTTCCTCAGTCTGTAACATATAACATCAGTGCGGCAGGGGGATTCGGAAAATTTACAGGGGGATTCGGTTACAATTCTTCAAAAGGCGAATATCAGTCAGTGGATATTGCAGAATTTACAGATGATTCTTCAATTTCTCTTACTTGGATTCTTGAACCTCAGGCAAAAAATTACGCGGCAGAGGACGGTGAGCTTGTGTTGGGCTATTGGTGGAGTGAGCAGCAGAATGCAACTCTTGATTCAGTTACAATAAAATATAGTCTCGGCGGTTCAACTGCGGCGGTAACTCCTGATAAAACGGAGAATAAGCCACTAAAGGCAGAACAAACGGAATCGTATGGTTTCCGCAGTTCCGCTGAAATCGTGGAAGACATAAAGGTTGGCTGGAATCTTGGAAACAGCCTTGAATGTTATAATACAAATAAAACAGGGCTTGCCACTGAAACAGGCTGGGGAAATCCCAAGACTACAGAGGCTCTTATAAAATCTGTAAAAGACGCAGGATTCAATGCTATCCGTGTACCTGTGACATGGGGAGAGCATATGGACGGCGACATTATCCAGACGGAGTGGCTCGACCGTGTAAAAGAGGTTGTGGATTATATCTATGACAACAATATGTACGTTATAATCAATATGCACCATGATGATTATATATGGTTTAATCCTACAGAAGAGGAATATGCAGGTGACAGTGCTAAGTTCAAGAAGATATGGGAGCAGGTTTCAGCATATTTTGCAGATTATGGTGACAGGCTTATTTTTGAGGGCATGAACGAGGCAAGAACTATCGGCAGTGCTAATGAATGGATGGGCGGAACTGCGGCAGAACGTGCCGTTGTAAACAGATATGTTCAGGATTTTGTTGATACAGTTCGTGCAAGCGGTGGAAAAAACAGCGAAAGAACGCTTATTATTTCTGCATACGGCGCTTGTGCCGAGGAAGTTGCAATGAATGATGTTATTGTTCCCAATGACAAAAACCTTATAGTTTCAATACATTATTATGCGCCATGGAGATTTGCTTCGGGTGAGTCAACTACATTCGGGCAGTCTGAAAAATCAGAGTTGGATGCAAAATTTGATTCCATGAAGAAAAAATTCATTGATAAAGGAACTCCGCTTATTATCGCTGAATTCGGCTGTGTCGGAATTGCAGATGATTCCACACGCAAAGAGTATTACAATTATTATATTTCATCGGCAAAAAAGCGTGGTATCAGATGTTTTGTGTGGGATAATAACATCGCAAAGGGCGATGACGGATATGGCATTCTCAATAGAACATCAATGAAGTGGAATGATACAATTCTGGAAGGTATAATTTCCGGAGCAAAATAAGTAAAAAGGATTCCAATAGACATGCTTGCTTTGGAATCCTTTTTATTATTTTACCATAATTTCACGCTGTTCGCTTATATCGCCTTTTAATTTGTAGTTTACAGAAAGTGTCATACTTTCTTCTGTTTTGCTTTCTTTAATATCTCTTGCTATAATTTCGCAACTATTAAGGAAATTCTTTTCATACAGATACACCTTTTCCATTAATTCAGCCCTTAGCGTATCCTCGTCAATCTGTTTCTCAGTACGAGATATTTCGCTGTATACTGTGGATTTCAAACTTATTGGAAGCTTTTTGCCGAAAAAATAAAGAGGATTTTCAACTTGATTCTTTTCGGAATATTCATATCTGTTTTCTCCAAAGTACAGCGGAATTTCCAGACTGAACAGTTTCAGTTTGCGACGTTTATCAATTTTTCCTGTGGAAACAAGACGCTCTTTTGTAAATTCTCCATTGAATTCAACAGTTTCATTATATATGCCAATTATTTTACCCATTGCATGATGAAGTGTAATATTTCCGTTAATATCAGATGTTACACCATTTATTAACATATCTCCGGCAAGCACATAATCACCTACAATATGCATAAGCTGTCCGTCCAGAACTGTTGTGCTGACGATTTCAGCGTCACATGCCGCTACAACGTTGCAGGGGGTGCGCTCGATGAGCATATCGGGTTTTTCCACAATTTCCGTGACCTCAACTACAAGGCGATGTCCCGTGCGATGCATACCAACCCATGCGATTTTGTCAATCATAAGACGAAGCTGATTTTCGCTCCATACATAGTTAATTTGTCCGAATTGTGTGCCTTCCTCAATTCCGATTTCAGAAAGTGCAGATATAATAACAGAATCGCTTACAGTAGAATTTCCTTGAATTTCTATGGTAACAACTACGCTTGAAAAGTAAAGAGAAGCGCCTAAAATAAGGATTATTCCCAATATAATTCCAAATCTTCCTTTTCTGCGTATAATTTCATTTGAAATGGTGTCATATTCGAAATATGTCAGTTTTATATCGGTTTCATTGGCAATTTCACGTACATTGTCAAGATCGGTGCGGTATATTTCTGCTGACAGCGTGCCGTTTTTGACATATTGGCGAAAAATGGCTATTCTGCGCGAATGGAGAAGATTTATAAAGCTGTACAGACTTTTTCCCTGTGCGTTTATTTTCACACAGCCCCGTATCTGATTCTTCATCTGCCTCTCCTTTCTTCAAGCTCAATGCGGGAAATCTTGCCGCGAATTACAATGCCTCCTGTTTTGTAATCGTATGCCCGAAGCTCGCTTCCCCATATATTTACAAGTATTCTGCCGCAGGAAAGAGACATGAGGACATCGCTGCATTCTTCAATTCTTCGGCAATTTTCAAGTATAAGCTCGCGATTTCCGCTTATGTGGATTCCCACGTCCATAAACAGAGCCGACTGTGTTTTTTCAGTTAATTTATCAAACATATTTTACCTCCGCATAATCATTTACTTTTAATAATATGATTATGCAGGTGATGTTATGAAAAACGCAAAAAAAATACTCACAGTTGTTTTTTCTGTGAGCTTCTGTTTGTTCTGTCTGTGTTTCCCTGCAGATGTGAAATCGGCGGCGACTGTGGGAATAAATCGCTGTATTACAATAATTATTCCCTCTCTGTATGCAATGATGAGCGCATCTGTACTGCTTATGAAATGCGGTGTATTGTCAGCGGCAGGGCAGTATATATCCCCGATAACACGGCGAATTTTCGGCATGAACGGAGAAGTGGGTGCAATATTTCTCTTTTCAGTTATTTCGGGCTATCCTGTTGGTGCGAAAATGATATACTCAATGTATACAGAGGGCAGACTGCCGAAAAAAACAGCGGAGCTAATGGCAGGACTTTGCTTCGGGGCAGGGGCGGCATTTATCTTCGGCTGCGCAGCCTCTACAGCGGAAATCGGGGGACTTATCCTTGTTTCAAATCTGTCTGCGGAATTGATTATGGCGATTATTTTATCGCCATATTTCAGAAAGAATCCTATTGCAGAAAAAAAACGAAAAACAACTATTTCTGGGGATGTGCTGACAGATTCTGTAGCATCTGCCGGAAAATCACTGGGAGATATGTGCTTTTGCGTTATAATATTTTCAGTATTTACCAAAATGGTGGAAAAATCTGGAATAATTGGAAAGCTTGCAGATGTTTTTCACCTTGACGGGAGTATTTTTTCTGCAATTCTGGATATTACTGCAATATCTGAAATATCTGTTGACATACCAACAGCAGCGGCTCTTATTTCATTCGGGGGAGTATGCGTGTTTTTTCAGATATCGGCTATATTCCGTGGAAAACTGTCTGTTTTTCCTCTTGTGGCAATGCGGATTGCAGCGGCTGTTTTAAGCTATGGAATATGCCATATACTTCAGCCGATATTCATATCGGGGGATGTCACAGCAGTGTTTGCCGCGTCAGGCTGTATGCACCGTGAAGCGTCACCTGTGCCGTCGGTAATGCTGATTATAATGACAGCCGTAGTTATAGCTAAATCGGTGAAAATAAAAGGCATGATAAAAGCCGACAGCGAATAACCGTCGGCTTTAAGTATCGTTATTACCAGTTAATTACAGAGTGACTGTGAATGTAGAATTCCTCCTGGCTGGGCTGCCATGCCTTTTCCTTTGGCGGAAAGAGTTTGTCAAACTCTGCCACAGCTTCAGTATCTGCACAGGGCGCATCGGCATCGTTAGGGTGATAATACCATTTTCTGCCGTCCAGAGCATCATCACAGAGAACCTTTACAAGCAATGCTGCAGGGAATACATCTCCCTCAAAGCATACATTATACTTTTTACAGCTTTTGTAGCCACGAGCAACGTAATTATCGGGATTACCGAAATTTATAACAGTATCGTAGCCCATTGCCTTAACAATTTCAAAGGTATGCTCCAAAAGTGCCTTGCCATAACCCATTCGTTGATAATCGGGGTGTACACAAAGCGGTCCCATAGAGACAATTTGCTTTATATTACCATTTTCATCAGCAAGTTCGGCTTTTGAATACATAATACTTGCGATAATTTTACCGTCAGCTTCAATAACATAGTCAAGCTCTGGGATAAATGCAGAGTGATTCCTCATCACATGAATAAAGTAATGCTCGTCACATCCCGGATTACTCAGATTCCAGAATGCTTCACGTGCAAGGTTTTCAACTTCATAATAATCTTTTTCTGTTTCCAAACGGATAATATAGTCATTTTTATTCATTGTTTTTCCTCCTGAAA
>CALGTV010000076.1 GCA_937902395.1 uncultured Ruminococcus sp. | reverse complement strand
TAAAGCGTCGGATTGTGGTCCCGAAGATCGTGGGTTCGAATCCCATCTCCCACCCTCAGCACGAAGTTCGTGCAAACAGATCACGCTTCAGTATTACTGAGGCGTGTTTTTTTATCCGCGCATAGAAATTTTAAAAAAACATATAGCGCAACAGGCACTTTCGAGAAATCGAAGGTGCTTTTTTCTTTATTTTCCTACATTTTTTCTACACACTATTTCAGACCTTGACTAATTAAATGCAAATTGATATAATAAAATAAAAGAAAAGGAGGGATTGCCATTGTCGGACAAAAGAGAATTATTGTCTGTTTTGCTTTCTGAAAAGTGCAGAAAACTCAAAGGCAGTATATATAACAGAATGCAGGTGGATTTTGCATACAACTCAAATCACATCGAGGGCAGCAAACTTACCCACGACCAGACCAGATATATTTATGAAACTCATACTATTGACGGTGTCGTTCCTGTAAATGATGTATTTGAGGCGGCAAATCATTTCAGATGTTTTGATTTTATCCTTGATACTATAAATGAGCCGATAACCGAGGACTATATCAAACAGCTGCATCGTATGCTGAAAAATGGTATTATGCAGGATGATGAGGATTATGCCGTTGTAGGTGATTACAAGAAATATCCAAATGAAGTCGGAACGATAAAAACTGCTTCACCGGAAGATGTTTCGGTTCTTGTACAAAAACTTCTCCGCAGATACGATAATACGCCTGTTCTTGACCTGTATGACATTGCTGAATTTCATGCGGAATTTGAAAAGATACATCCGTTTTATGACGGAAACGGACGTATCGGCAGACTTTTAATGCTTAAACAATGTCTTGAAAATGGTATTGTTCCTTTCTTTATAAATGAAGAAATCAAGCATTTTTATTATATGGGCTTGAAAGAGTGGCAGTCTGACGAGAAAAAAGAACGGCTTATAGACGTATTCCTATCTACGCAGGACGATATGAAAGTTATCCTTGACTATTTCAGAATTGACTACGACAGGAATGAACTGACAGCAAAAGATTATTTAATACACCGTCAAGTCCGAATCAGAAATATTACGTAAGCGGCAAATAAAACTATTATTAAATGAAACAATGGATATAAATTAAGGAGAAAAATATGGATATTAATAAAATAACAGTCAAAGAACACCTGATTGGAACTCTGCATAAGAGTACCAAAAGCATATCGGAAAAATATTTTCAGGACTATTTAAATGACGAAAATATGCTGAATATTTTATTTGATTTATTAGAAAACGATGAATCAGGCGATGTTCGTATAGGTGCGGCATATTGGATTTCCAAGTTTGATACAGAGTTACTGAAATTAAATGAGCCGAAATTATTAAGCTTAATGACAGAGGAACTTGATAATATATCTTGTCATATTTTCATGTCATTAGCCAAAATCAAATCTGAAAAAGGAATGTTATATTTAATAAACAGCAAAATAGAACCCGATATGTATTGGGAATCACAGGTTTTAAAAGATTACATTGATACCAATTCCTAAAACAACAGCAGACAAATCTAAGCATAAATTTGAATTTTTCTAACGGTTGAGTCCCCGCAGCTGCGGGGATGTTTTATTTGGTGAGATTTAAAAACAAACAAAATAAGATTATAAATTTCGGACTAAAAATTTGAAATATAAGACGTCAAAAATTAAAATAAAACAGGTGCTCTCGATTTGAAAGCACCTGTTTTTTATTGTAGGAAATATTACTACTAATACTTTATGGAGTGGTATAATTTTATCGTTCCAATTCCCAACGCAAGTAAGGCTGGAGCGATTACGGGGAGAATACGGAATTTGTACATGTGGCTTACAGCCGTCATGGTATAATTATCCGTCCAGCCTGCGCTGTCAGCATGAGAGCATAATATGTACAGCATTGAAAGGCAGAGTGCCAACCCGATTATTGTAAAAATTGCTGATAATATTAGAAAAATGCGTTTTCTGAAAAGGCATAATATTGCTCCGATTGTCAGCAGGATTCCAGATATTATGAGGAGTATTCCAGTATTTACTATATTCTTGCCGTAGCTTTCGCCGTTATAAATCAGACCTGCACCTGCAAGACATACCATAGCCGCTGAATAAACTGCTGTAAGAATGACCATAATTATTTCGGCAGCGATAAGAAGTGGATTTTTTTTCTTTTGTTTCATTTTTCACCATTTTCTTTTAGAAGTTCCCTTTTGTGAATATTTTTCACTCATATCGTTTTACTATTGAGAAATAATAAACTCAGCCGACGGTTATGAAGTTTTCGGCTGAAAGGAGTTGAAAAAACTGTTTAAAAATGTATTTGTAAAAGCTTCCGCAACGGTATTATCTGCGGCTTTGCTTGGTTTATACGGAACAGCAGGCTATTTTTCATCAAATATCCCCGACAGCATAACCACAGAATCGGGAAATATTGAATTTGCCGCTTATCCTGAGCTGAAAAGTGAGTATACAGGCGAAAATCAAGCCTCAGTTTCGTTAATGGGAGCAATTCCTGTAAAATCTGTTACAATAAACAAAAAAGACGCGCCTGTCCTCATTGCAGGGGGAAATCCCTTTGGCATAAAGCTTCTTATGGAGGGCGTTATGGTTACGGGTATAAGCGATGTTGACGGCGAATCCTGTCCTGCCGCCGATGCAGGCATTGAGAAAGGTGATATCATAACCCATGCCGATGATATCCCCTTGACCTCCAACAGCGATTTGAGCCGTGTTATCTCCGAAAGCGACGGAGATACGGTAACTCTCGAATTTACCCGTAACGGCGTGGATATGACGGCGGAGCTTATCCCTGTATACTCCGAAAAAGAGGAAAAATGGCGCAGTGGAATGTGGGTGCGTGACAGTATCGCAGGTATAGGCACTATGACATTTATCGACAAGGAAACGGGTAAATTTTCTGGATTAGGTCATCCTGTCTGCGATTCTGACACGGGTGAACTTGTCCCACTACACAGCGGTGAGGCTGTACCTGTTAAAATCACCGAGGTGCAAAAGGGAAAAGCAGGTATGCCCGGTTGTCTCCGTGGGCAGTTTACTCAGCTTCCCTCGTATGGTGAGCTTACTCAGAACAGCGGCTGTGGTATTTTCGGCAGTCTGGGCAGAACGGCACTTGACAGAATTGGCGCGCCTATGGAATATAAACTTGGATATCGGCAGGATATCGAGATAGGCAAGGCGCATATAATATCCACTGTAAACGGAACAGACCCGAAAATGTATACTATATCCATTGAGGAAGTGGATTACAACAGCCGTGAAGCCTCCAAAAATATGGTTATACGCATAACTGACGAGGAACTTATTGCGGAAACAGGCGGTATTGTACAGGGGATGAGCGGCAGTCCCATAATTCAAAATGACCGTATTATCGGCGCGGTTACTCATGTATTTGTAGCTGACCCCACGCGCGGATATGGCATATTTGCGGAAAATATGTATGAAATGATGAGCTATTAGCCGTAAGACACACAAAAACAACGGGCGTTACATCTGTAACGCCCTTAAAATATATATTTCTTTCTTATCTGTTTTCCTCGCTGAAACCACTGTCTACGAGATCAACAAGAGCGTCAACAGCAGCTCTCTCGTCAGCACCGTCAGCGATAATCTTTACATTTGTACCGCCTACAATTCCGAGTGAAAGGATACCGAGTAAGCTCTTTGCATTTACTCTGCGCTCTTCCTTTTCAATCCAGATTGATGCCTTGAATTCGTTAGCTTTCTGGATGAAAAATGTTGCAGGTCTTGCATGAAGGCCTACCTGATTCTTGACCAATACTTCTCTGACAAACATATTCAACTCTCCTATTCTCATATTGACACATCAGTGCGATATGTCCTGCAAAATTTATTTCCTTTGCTGTAATATATTATACATTCATTTTTTTGCATAGTCAACGGCTTTTTTATTTAAAAATGCCACTTTGCTATATTTTCTACATTTAAGTGCAAGGAGAGAGAAATTTTCAACTTTGCCTTGTTCATATTCACTATGGAGAATATGAACGATATATGAATAGAATATTGTGAAAGTTCAACAGTTTTCTAAGTTGATATATGTTGTATTTTTCTATTGGGATAAGCTTAATTAATATATACTAAAAGTTTATGGTTAATATTAACAATGGATATACGGTGCCTTCTTATCGACTGTTTATACATTTTGTCTATTATCGGCATTTTTTGTCGGAATTCTCCAAAATATATTTTTCATACAAGTCAGGACGGCGTTCCTTGGTAAGTTCAATACTCTGCTCATGCCGCCATTTTTCAATATTTTTGTGATGTCCTGTCAGCAGAACGGGAGGAACAGCCATATCTTCCCATATTTCAGGGCGGGTATACTGGGGATATTCCAGCAATCCGCTGTAAATGCTCTCGTCGGTAAAGCACACATCATCTGAAAGCACTCCGGGGCATAGACGTGCCACAGCATCGGTCAGCACAAGGGCAGGCAATTCGCCGCCTGTGAGAACATAATCGCCGATTGATATCTCCTCGTCTACTATCTTATCAAGTACGCGCTGGTCAACTCCCTCGTAGTGACCGCAGATAATGAGAATATTGTCCATTTTAGACAATTCCACGGCTCTCTGCTCCGTCAGCACCTTGCCTTTCGGGGACATATATATAGTATGGGGCTTTGTGCCCAAATCCTCACATACTGCCTTATAGCAGTTGTAAATCGGCTCGCACTGCATAACCATGCCCATACCGCCGCCGTAGGGGGTATCATCAACACGGCGGTGCTTATCCTGCGTATATTCACGTATCTGTCGGCAGGAAACCTCGATTTTTCCTGCTTTTCTCGCTCTTCCCACTATGCTTTCGCCAAGTACGGCTTCGCACATTTCGGGGAAAAGGGTTGCTATTTCAATTTTCATAAATTCACCTTAATCAAAAAGTCCCTCAAGAGGACGAATTAGCATTATATTGCTGTCAATATCCGTAGAAATCACAACATCGGGAATTGCAGGAACAAGATATTCCCTGTCGCCCTTTATCACATATACATCATTAGCACCATTTTGCAGAACATCGGTAATTTTGCCGTATACAAATCCGCTGTCCACGTCCTTGACTTCCATATCAATCAAATCCTGTATGAAGTAGGTATCTTCATCAAGTTCAAGGTCATCACGGTGCATAAACAGCACTTTATTGCGGTATTTTTCAGCCGCCTCAACGGTATCAATTCCCTCGATTTTGGCGATAACCATATTTTTTGCCACTCTCGCTCTGTCAATGTAAATTTCCGCCTTATCCTTGCCGATAAACAGGCGGTCAAATTCGCAGAGAAGTTCGGGAGTGTCGGTGTATGGCATAATTTTCACTTCACCGCGTATGCCGTGAGTTGTGACAATTTTTCCTGCTTCAAGATATTCTTTTTTCATATATAACCGCCTCTTTCAAGTTCTTTTCTGAAATGGTATTCTAGATTGAGAGTACGTCCCGAATGAAGTCCCTCGGGAACTATATCGTATCTGTTAATAATATTCATCGTAAAGTCGTGTGCGTCGATTATCTCGTCCTTGCCGCCGATAACAGCATATACCTTGCTTTTATCAATTTCTGAGAATATGGGGAATATCCGCATAAATCCGCCTATATCACCCTTATATTCAAGTCGTGGCAGATGCAAAAACGGCATGAGACAGGGATTCGCCAGCATTGCGGGCATATCCCGCTCAATTGCAAGGGCAAGGGCGAAAAATCCGCCGAGACTTGTGCCAACTATCATATCACAGGGGTTCTCATCGAGAATTTTACGCAGACTTTCAAGAATCTTCTCAGGAGTATCGCTGTCGTAGTCCAGCTGAGGCGATATAGTTTCGATTCCAAGAGCTTGTAAAGCGCCGTATGCGGCATTTTCTGCACTTCCCAGATATCCGTGAATTGTCAGAATTTTCATAAGAAATCACCATATATATTCTACAGAGTTTATTATCTGCCATGCAAGTTCTTCATTGCTTTCAGGTACAGCTATCATTACGCTGTATCCGCAGTTAAGATTACTGCTGCTGAAAAAATACAGCATATAAACACGCTGATTATTTTCGTTTTTGCCAATATATTCAACAATACCCTCTCCGTTGGAATTGCTGAAATGCCAGCTTTTTTCAAAAATACCGTCAAGGTCCTTACGCATTTCCGCATAGGATAGAATAATTTCAGAATCGCCCCGTTCCTTTACGAGAATATCCTCGTGAGAAAATCCGTGAACAAATGCGGCGTGAGCATAATTCGTTTCAGGACACGGAACGTTAAAGCATTTCATTTCATTGTTGTATTGCTTCATTTGCTCCAATGTAGTATTGGAGGTATATCTGAAAAATGTTCCGTCGCTGTAAAGCCTGTAGAAATTCAGATAAATATTATCCCCTGTATAGTTATATTCACCGTCATCGCTGTTGTTGTGTTCGAGGTTTGAGGGAATTCTGAGCGAAAACATATCATCTCCCACAGTTACAAAGCTGTCAGGAGTTTCAACGTTATAATGTTCATATTCGGAAAAATCAGATTCACTGAATTCGTATTTGAACTGTACATATAATCGCATCGGAAGTCCCGGAAACCATATAGCAACAACAATTATAGGAATCAGGATTATCCCCAGAATCATACTTGTTATTTTTAATGCTTTTTTCATAATAATCCCCTTTAATAAAAGCCTTTAGTCATAAGCCATTAGTTGTATTAATCATCTAATGGCTCAAACTGTCGAAAAAGCTGCAATAAGATAATTTTCAAGGGGACGCTCTCTCTTGCAGAGCGGCCCCTCTTTGCAATTCAATCGCAGTCAAATCCAAGTGCGATATACCCTCACGTTCAAACAGCATCCTGCCTCACGTTCGGGCAACCCCTTGCAGAGCGCTTGAACGCTACGCAGGGCTTTGCCCTGCACCCACCATGATGCCAGCGGGGGCTCCCCGCCGATGTCTCTGGACTCTGCTAAAGGGTTTCACCCTTTAGAATCCCATTTTATTTATAGTTTTTCATCAATCTCAAGCTTTAGCTGTATTAATCAGCTAATGGCTAATCTTAGTTCTTCATCTCAAAATTTTCGCCGAGAATGTCTTTATTTGCTTCAAGAATAGGCTTGATGAAATCTGCAAGGAACTCGTCAACCTGCTGTGAACTTCTGCCTGTATAGTTCTCAGGCTTCAGAACAGCATCAAGCTCCTCCTTTGTAACCATAAACATTGGGTCAGCAAGAATGAGCTCGCAGAGGTTGTTGTCCTTGCCGTAAACCTTAACCTGCTCGCCAGCCATCATTGAGTAATCCATAATTCTGTCGTGAAGCTCCTGACGGTTTCCGCCCTTCTTAACAGCGTTCATCATTACATTTTCGCTTGCCATAAAGGGAAGCTCAGCCATTACACGACGACGGATAATCTCGGGATATACCACAAGTCCGTCAGTTACATTCATCATGATGTTGAGTATAGCGTCAACTCCGAGGAATGCCTCAGCAACGGAAATACGCTTGTTTGCGGAATCGTCGAGAGTTCTCTCGAACCACTGTGTACCTGCTGTAAATGCAGGGTTAAGGCTGTCAATCATAACATAACGTGCAAGGGAAGTGATTCTCTCGCATCTCATAGGATTACGCTTGTAAGCCATAGCAGATGAGCCGATCTGCTTCTTCTCACGGGGTTCTTCCATTTCCTTGAAGCTCTGGAGAAGTCTCATATCGTTGGAGAATTTGCTTGCAGTCTGAGCGATTCCGCTGAGTACAGCAAGAACCTGAGAGTCAACCTTTCTTGAATAAGTCTGACCTGAAACAGGAACAACGGAATCGAAGCCCATTTCTTCTGCAATCATTCTTTCAAGTTCCTTGATTTTATCTGTATCGCCCTCGAAAAGCTCCATGAATGAAGCCTGTGTACCTGTTGTACCCTTTGAGCCGAGAAGGCTTAAAGTTGACATTCTGTATTCCAAATCGTTGAAATCCATAAGCAGCTCATTGAGCCAGAGAGTAGCTCTCTTGCCAACTGTTGTAAGCTGTGCAGGCTGGAGGTGTGTATATGCAAGACATGGCATATTCTTGTATTCCTCTGCAAATCGTGCAAGGTTATTCATTACGTTGATAAGCTTTCTGCGGACAACTTTAAGAGCGTCACGCATAATGATAACATCTGTGTTATCGCCTACATAGCAGGAAGTTGCACCAAGGTGAATAATACCTGCTGCATCGGGGCAAGCCTGTCCGTATGTGAAAACGTGAGCCATTACGTCATGACGTGTAATTTTCTCACGCTCCTCAGCCATAGTATAATCAACATCGTTGATATGCTCCTCAAGCTGCTTTACCTGCGCCTCTGTTACAGGGAGACCAAGCTTCATTTCTGCTCTTGCAAGGGCAACCCAAAGCTTTCTCCATGTAGTGAATTTCTTATCAGCTGAGAAAATATACTGCATTTCCTCGCTGGCATATCTTGTGCAAAAAGGTGATTCGTAGCTGTTTACATTTCCACTCATAATTATTCTCCTTAATTTTTCGGTATTTCCATACCTTTTATTTCCTTACAATTATATCATTTTATGGGATTTATGTCAAGGTGGCTGTTTTCGTTAAAGGATTTTTCTATACGCTTGTTAAGCTCATCACGATTTAAACAATAAAACTTCCTGTTTTTCTGTTGATTAACATACAATAATTCTTGTGGTACTCTATTCAATATTTTTGTTAGAGTATTTCCCGAACATTCCATATGAGAGATGAGTTCATCCCTGCTTATACCGATACTTGTAAATAATGATGCCTGTATAAGCACATAATATAAACGTGCAAGGTTTTTATCGTATTCATAGAACTCTCTGATAAATTCATTGTAATGTTTGAGTTCATTTCTTTTTTCTTCAAGAGAATTCAGAAGATGCTCCATTGAAGTTTCAACAACACTGAGGAACATTTCAACAAATGGCGTTAATTCGCCTTTATTCAGCGAATTGTTGCATATATCAAAAGCTTCGTAATATTTTTTGATATTTTCCTTGATAGTATAGGACAACCTGAAAGCAATAAGAGGATTGAGATTCTGAGATAACAGATAACTGCTTATAAAACGGCTTGTTCTGCCGTTGCCGTCGTAGAATGGGTGAATATATCCGAAAAGATAGTGAAAAATGGCTGTTCTGATGAGGTAATCAATGCTTTTGTCGTTGAGTATTTCAATACTTTTTTCAAAAGCGTCTATTATCTTACTTTCAGGGTAAAGCCCCTTGTGAATTACCTTTTGAGAAGCGGAAAGGACTTCAACGGCAGATTTGCGAAAAATTTTTCCGTCAGGCAGATTTTCAGGGTCTGTAGCTTTGATTTCCTCATAAAAAATATCATCATAAAGCTTTCGTATATCTTCACAGCAGTTGAAATCAAGTTTTTCACGCTGTGCAAGCTTTTCATATTTAGCAACCAAGCCAACAAAGCGATTTTTTTTGCTTTTTTTGGACAAATCATGCAATATATCGCCGATTTCTTTTCGTGTGCTATGAACTCCTTCAATATTATTAGTCAGAATAATTTCATCAATGAGGCATTTACGCATATATTGTTCTTTTGCGGCTGGGGGGAGTTTGATAAGTTCCACTGCCTTATCTAAGCGTTCAATATTTACAATCATTTTATAAATTTCTGGGGTCTGGCATATAAAAGCCTGATTTTCCCCGATATATACCGGCAGATGAATTGTATCTTCACTATTGAAACGGCGATTATACTCGTTTTTATATTCAGCTAAATTCATATGAAACAATGATTTCAGATTTTTACGTGACATTTTATCATCTCCTGTTATATATTATGATAAACGCAAATTGTATTATTCATTGCGTATACATAATGAAATTTCAATTAAGCAAACTCAAAATCAGCTTATTTTGAGTTTGCTTTTATAATTATATCAGGTTTAAACTCAAAAGTCAAACTTTTTGATTCATAATTTAACTGTTTTGAAATACGCAAAAGTTGTATTGACAATTTTATCAAAAAAGTGATATAATATATACATCTATAAAAAGAAAAGGAAAATTAAAATGAAAAATAAAAGTCTTGCTAAATTTGTTATTGTACTTGCAATTATAATGGGTATACTTACTGTTGCTTTGCTGTATATCCAGATTCAGCAGAACAATAATAATAACAGCTATATCTCGCTTAATGTCGATACCATGAATCTTGTACAGCTTGAAGATGTCAAAGAGGGCGCTCCAATTGCCATTGTAGACACAACTCTCGGTGAATTCAGATTCGTGCTTTATCCGGAGCATTCCCCAAATGCTGTTAAAAATTTCACGGAACTGGCTGAAAGTGGTTATTACGACGGCACATATGTATTCAATTCAGACAGCGGTGCATACTCAGCCGCAGGAAGCAAGCTGAAAAACGGCGAAATGCCGGAGGGTTACGATAAAAACCGTGAGCTTGTGGAGCGTGAGCTTCATCAGGATTTGTGGCCTTTAAAAGGTGCGATATGTGTTATGAATACAACTGTAGACCGCACTTTCAAGGAGAAAATATTCGGCGGCGGCACTTATTACAACGGCAGTCGTTTTGCAATCATCAACACCATAGAATTCACTGATGAACTGAAAAAAGAGCTTATGGAAGCCTCCGACAACGAGGCATTAGGAAAGGCTTTCACCGAAAAAGGCGGAATTCCCAATTTTTCACAGCAGCTTACAGTTATCGGACAAACCTATGAGGGATTTGATGTTGTAGAGGCTCTTGCTTCTCTTGAAACAGACGACAGCGGAATTTACAAGATACCCAAAGAGGATATTATGATAAATTCTGTGAAAATTGATGTATACAAATCTGAAAAATAAACGTATTTATCAGTATTTGGCATAGATGTATCATATATATTTACCAAAAATTTGCCGAAACTATTTACAAAAGCTTTTATATGTTGTATAATAAAATGAATAGCGGATATTTTATCCGTCAGCTTTGTGCTGTCTGTGTGACAGTATAATAATGCAAAACAACTGCAAAACTGTATAACAGTATATAACAGTGCATAACAGTTGTGTCGCTTCAACAGATTAAAACCTGCGACCTATGAAAAGAGGTAACCTATGAATAAAAAATTACTTGCTCTTGCAGTCTGCGGACTTACTGCCGCTTCAATGCTTACAGCCTGCGGAAAGGAAGACGTTCATACTACTGCCGGTAAAGACGGTTCATCACAGACTGTTATCGGTGAATCCGAAACAAAGCCTGCTGAAAACGTGGACATTATGAACTACACAGCGCCGGAAAACGGTGATACTATCGTAGAAATCAATTTTAAAGATTTCGGCACTGTTAAAGTAAGACTTTTCCCCGAATACGCCGAAACAGCCTGCGAAAACTTCACAAAGCTTGTTGAAAGCGGCTATTACAATGGTCTTACTTTCCACAGAATCATCAAGGATTTCATGATTCAGGGCGGTGACCCTCTTGGCAACGGTACAGGCGGTGAATCTACATGGGGTGGTAAATTTGACGGCGGTGTAAATCCTGCACTTGGTCATGTTACAGGCGCTCTTGCTTATGCAAATTCAGGTTCAACTGCTACAAACGGCAGTCAGTTCTATATTGTTACAGGTGAACAGAATATCACAGATGAACTCCTTACAACATACGAGGGTTACGGATATTCCTTTACTGAAAAGCAAAAAGAAATGTATAAGCAGTCAGGCGGCGCACCTTTCCTTGACGGAAATTATACCGTTTTCGGTCAGGTTATTGACGGTCTTGATGTAATTTTCAAGATTCAGTATGTTGCTACAGATTCAAATGATAAGCCTATTGCGGAAGATGTTGTTATGGAATCCGTTAAGCTTACAAAGTACAACGGCGAGGAAATTAAATGGCATCTCAGCGATTATGACTTTGATAATCCTGTGGACGCTGTTCCGATAAACTACACAGCTCCCGAAAAGGGCGATGAGATAATATCTATCAAGTTCAAGGATTATGGAACAGTTAAATTCCGACTTTTCCCCGAGGTTGCACCAAAGGGTGTTGAAAACTTCGTTGAACACGCAAAAAGCGGCTATTACGACGGCCTTACATTCCACAGAATCATTGAAGATTTCATGATTCAGGGCGGCGACCCACAGGGCACTGGTATGGGCGGCGAATCTATATGGGGCGAAAGCTTTGACGGCGGTAAGTATTACAACCTTATCCATGCCGCAGGTGCTGTTGCTTATGCAAATTCAGGCTCTACAGCTACAAACGGCAGTCAGTTCTATATCGTAACAGGTGAGGTTTACGATGAAGCAGGCTTTGAAAGCCTTGCCGCACAGGGATATACATTCCGAGATACAGCCAAGGAAATTTACAGCACACAGGGCGGAACGCCTTTCCTTGACGGTTCTTATACCGTTTTTGGTCAGGTTATCGACGGTCTTGACATCATTTTTGAGATTCAGAAGGTTGAAACAGATACAAATAATAAGCCTCTTACAGATGTTGTTATGGAATCCGTAACCGTTGAGGAATACGACGGAAGCGAAATAAAGTGGTATATTTCAGATTATTCAGCTGAGGATGAGGAAGAAACTACAGAAACAGAAGAAGCCTCTGAGGAAGCTTCCGAAGCTGAAGAAAATACAGATACAGAGAAAGAAAACACTGAAAATACAGAGAATATAGAGAATACAGAAGAAATCACAGAAGCTGAAACAGAGACAGAAGCAGAATAAAAGAATGTGCAGTGATTTTTTAATACTGCAAAATTAAGGAGAGAATAAAGTGGATAAGTTTGTGATAAAGGGCGGCCGCCGTCTTACAGGCGAGGTTGTTATAAGCGGAGCAAAAAATGCCGCTGTTGCTATACTTCCTGCCGTTATACTGTCGGATGAGCCCTGCATTATCGAAAATGTACCGACTATCAGCGATGTTAATATATGTCTGCGTATTCTGCGCGAAATGGGCGCGGATATAGCAGAAATGGGGAATAACACATATCGTATCGATCCCACGACGATTACAAATTTCTGCGTCCCATATGAGACTGCAAGAAAAATGAGAGCGTCATATTATTTCCTTGGCGCTTTACTGGGAAAATTCAATAAGGCAAGAGTATCAATGCCCGGCGGCTGTCCTCTGGGAGACCGCCCTATTGACCAGCATTTAAAGGCATTTTCTGCTCTTGGTGCTGAGTATAATCTCTCACAGGGAATGATTGACCTTACAGCTGAAAAGCTCAGCGGAAATCCCATATTCTTCGATGTTGTAACCGTCGGAGCTACAATGAACGCCATGCTTGCCGCTGTAAAGGCGGAGGGGCTTACGGTTATTGAAAATGCCGCAAAAGAGCCTCATATCGTTGACCTTGCTAATTTCCTCAACTCCATGGGCGCAAATATCATGGGCGCAGGTACGGACGTTATCAAGATTCGCGGTGTTGAAAGTCTCCATGGCACAACATATGCCGTTATTCCCGACCAGATTGAAGCAGGTACATTTATGGCTGCAATCGCGGCTACAAAGGGGGACGCTGTTATCAAAAACGTTATCCCGAAACATCTTGAATCCATTACGAAGAAAATGGAAAAAATCGGCGTAAATATAGAGCAGTTTGACGACAGCATAAGGGTATGGGTTGACGGTCCTCTTGTCAAGGCTAATGTCAAGACAGCGCCTCACCCCGGATTCCCCACAGATATGCAGTCGCAGATTGCAACTCTGCTCACTCTTGCTGAGGGTACAAGCATTATTACCGAAAATATCTGGGACCAGCGCTTCGGTTACGTTGACGAGCTCAGACGTATGGGCGCAGATATCACTGTAAACGGCAAAGTTGCTCTTATCGAGGGTACAGGCAAGCTTATGGGCGCTCCCGTTAAAGCTTGTGACCTCCGCGCAGGTGCGGCTCTGATTATAGCCGGACTTGCGGCTTCGGGTGTTACTGAAATTGAGGATATCTTCCACATTGAGCGCGGTTACGACTGCATGGAGGGTAAGCTCCGTCAGCTCGGCGCGGATATCGAAAAGGTTAGTATTCCTGATAATAAGGCGGCTAAGAATTCCAATAAAGCGGCTGGTTGATGTTAATTAAGAATTAAAAATGTAGGGGCGCATTCCTGTGTGCCTGCGCAAAACACATTTTTCTATAAAATAAGGCGGAGGATTTCTTCCGCCTTTTATTTTTCGGGAGATTTCTTTGTGTATATTGCTGTAAATTTATGGTTTGATTTGGAAAAAAAGACGTAAAATTGTTAATTTTATATAAATTCATTGAATTTGGATATAATTTACTGTATAATATAAGTATCCGATATTATTTATTGAAATTTTTGAAACTAAAGGAGATTATGAAAATGGGCAAATTAAAAAAATTTCTTGCAGTAACAGCGGCTTTGCTGATATGTTCGGGAACTATGGCATATATGCCGCAGAATACATTCATAAACGCTGATATAAACACCGCATACGCCACTGAGGGAAGCGTGGCAATTAACGCAGCAAACTTTCCTGATGAGATTTTCAGACAATATGTAGCTGATAATTTTGATATTAATGGTGACGGAGTGCTTTCTGCGACGGAAATTGAATCTATTACTGTAATTTCCGTAAATGACAAAGGTATTTCTGATTTGACAGGTATAGAGTACTTTACTGTATTGAAATATCTGCTTTGCAATAATAACCAACTTATTTCACTTGATGTAAGTAAAAATACAGCACTATTAAATTTATCTTGCAATTCTAATCAGCTCACAGCCATTGATGTAAGTAGTAATACAGCATTGACATTATTACATTGTTATGATAATGAACTCACAACTATTGATGTAAGCAAGAATACTGCATTAAAAGGATTGTATTGCGGTAATAATCTACTCACATCAATTAATTTAAGCAAAAACAGGCAGTTATCCAGTCTTATCTGCGAAGATAACACATATGTAATTAATTTGAAAGACAACAAATTCGACCTCTCAACTCTCCCCACAGGCTTTGATATATCAAAAGCTTCTGAATGGGAAAACGGTACTGTTGAGGGCAATATTCTCACAGTTGCAGACATTACAAAGGCTGTTTCGTATAAATATGATTGCGGAAACGAAACAACTGCAACATTTACATTAATTCCCACAGGCGAACCTGTAACACCTCCCACAGACGAACCCGTTCTCCCCCTCGGCGATATAAACGGCGACAGCACAGTAGATGCCAGCGACGCTTCAAATGTCCTTGCAGTATACGCACTTGTATCAACAGGCAAGGAATCGGAGCTGACAGAAGCGCAGATAGCCGCCGCAGATGTCAACAAAGACGGCACAATCGACGCTTCTGACGCTTCACTGATACTTGCATACTACGCATATATCTCTACAGGCGGCACAGGCACACTTGAAGATTATCTCAATTCATAACTGACTTGCAGGGCGGAATTTCCGCCCTCAGTCTATAGAAAAAGATATGTTTAAATTAAGGGCGAGCAATGCTCGCCCCTACAATTGGCTATATTGCGTTATTTTGTGTAGGGGCGACCATTGGTCGCCCGCAATTTCGGAACGAAATTCAGGTTTTTCGACAATCTCGCAGGGCGGAAAAATTCGCCCTGTTTTATTTAGGGAAATGGACGAAAATTCAAGTAAACATATTTAAAAATATTCAATCCCCCTTGACAAATTGCGAAATATGGTGTATAATGTGTAAAGTGATTTTTCATTACACCCGAAAGGCGGCTGTTTTATGGCAAAAGAGCTTAAATTTGTTATGCTCCTGGATTTCTACGGTGAATTGCTTACCGAAAAACAGCGCGATGTTATGGAGCTGTATTACTGCGAGGATTTGTCACTCTCGGAAATCGGCAACCCTATGGGTATCACAAGACAGGCTGTGCGAAGCTTTATAAAACGCGGCGAGGAAATTCTTCTCAACTATGAAGAAAAGCTTGGATTTGCCGAAAGATTGGGTAAAATGCAGGATTGCTTCAACAGTATAAGCAATGCGGCAAAGCTTGTGGAAAATGAAAATATAAGAAATACTATCAACGCCGAAGTCGAAAAAGGACTGGAGCTTTTAATATAACTTTTATGGAGGCAGCTTATGGCATTCGAAGGACTTTCCGAAAAACTGAATAACGTCTTTAAAAAACTGAAATCCAGAGGAAAGCTCACGGAGAAAGATGTCAAGGAAGCTATGCGTGAGGTTAAACTGGCACTTCTTGAAGCCGATGTAAGCTACAAGGTCGTTAAGGATTTCGTAGCTAAGGTTTCTGAAAGAGCTGTCGGCGAGGACGTTCTCACAAGCCTTACCCCTGCTCAGCAGGTTATCAAGATTGTTAATGAGGAGCTCTGCTCCCTTATGGGCAACCGCAACTCGCGAATCAACTACGCGTCAAAGCCGCCTACGGTTATTATGATGTGCGGTCTTCAGGGTTCGGGTAAGACTACCCATGCCGCTAAACTGGCAAAAATGCTGAAAAAAGAGGGACATCGTCCCCTCCTTGCGGCTTGTGATATCTATCGTCCTGCTGCTATTAATCAGTTACAGGTTGTGGGCGCTAAGGCTGATGTAAAGGTATTCGAAATGGGACAGATTGACCCCGTTATCATTGCCCAGAAAGCTCTTGCACACGCTAAGGACTACGGTCACGATATACTTATTATCGATACAGCTGGTCGTCTCCACGTTGATGAGGCTCTAATGGATGAGCTGAAAAAAATCAAGGAGCTGACAAATCCCAACGAGATTATGCTCGTTGTTGATGCTATGACAGGTCAGGACGCTGTAAACGTTGCAACAGCCTTTGATGAGGCTGTGGGAATCACAGGCGTTCTTATGTCAAAGCTTGATTCAGATACCCGTGGCGGTGCGGCTCTCTCTGTACTGTCCGTTACAGGTAAGCCTATCAAATATGTGGGTATGGGCGAAAAGCTTGACGATTTTGAGCAGTTCCACCCAGAGCGTATGGCTTCAAGAATTCTCGGTATGGGCGATGTGCTTACCCTTATCGAAAAAGCAGAAAATGTTATGTCTCATCAGGAGGCTGAAAAGCTTACTAAGAAGTTCAAGGAAAACAAGTTTGATATGAACGATCTCCTTGACCAGATGAAGCAAATTAAGAAAATGGGTAGTATGAAGTCCATTATCGGTATGCTTCCGGGCTTGGGCGATAAGCTGAAAGATGTTGATATAGATGAAAAAATAGCTAATGGTGAAGAAGTAGGAGCTTTGGCTGGATTAGTATTTGGTATAAAAGCAAACATTAATG
>CALGTV010000075.1 GCA_937902395.1 uncultured Ruminococcus sp. | reverse complement strand
TCTGTTTCCAAACGGATAATATAGTCATTTTTATTCATTGTTTTTCCTCCTGAAATGTGTTGACTGAACACGGGAGGCTTGTGTGAGATAGATATTCGCAAACCTCCCGTTTACGCTGCTATCTCCTTTTTAGTTGTGTTTTTCAAACAAACTCTCCTTAAATATATTTATGAAGCAGCATTTTCCGCTTCATTAAGTTTATTATAGCATGATTTTCTGTTGATGTCAAGATGTTTTTTATGTATTTGCATCGTCCACTGTATAATACGTATAATATGATGCACCGCACCATTTACACTTGAATAATATTTCATATTCTTTTCTAAAACCGGGAACATATATGGTTTGATTTTCAACTTCTCTTCTTTCTCTGCCATAATAATCATCTATATGTTTGACATTTTGAACATTCTTTTTAACATTTACTGCTTTTTCGCTAATTTGCGTTGTTGAAATTTTCTTTATAGTGTAAAAGCATTTACAGCTTTTACAGCAGGTTCTGAAACCTTTTACAAAATATATTATATACCAAGGTATTGAAAATACCAGAATTAACATATAAGTATAAATTATTTTTTCACCTATATTACCATGCATGTAATCGTAATAAATAGGTGAATTTGTAAAAAATATCATTATAATAATTATTACTTCTACCACTGCTGTAATCATGAAAGGGCGTATGCTTGGATATCTGTCAAGTCCCCATTTTTTTAATGTTACTTTTGAATTTTTATTCTGTGAATTCAAAAATATCTTTTTCCTTCGTCGTGCCAGTAAATAAGACGGAAGAATTATGAAAATCAACATAATTACAAGACCGAATATCGAAGTAATAATAAATCCGATTATATTGTTAGCATTTCCTACAATAATATTTATAATGCTAATCAATGGTATAGGTAAAAATAAAATAAACGATACAAGAATATTGAATGTAAAATAACTTGTAAACATTCTCTCGCCTTTTTTTAAAAGAGCTTCATCTTTGTTTTGAAAAGCATTTGAAGTTTTTTTACCATTCTGTGATGTATTTGTTTTATTATTAGTATTGGTTAATCTGGAGTGTAATATTTTTCCTCTTTGAATAATTCTTCCGTTAATATTATTAAGCAATGCTACGAGCTGTTCTTTAGTCTGTGGGCGGCTTTCTGCAATATTTTCACCCATAAGAATCTGTTTGTGTTCAGCATTAAGGGGAATAATTTCGCCATTATCGGAAATATAACTTTCAAGAGCAAATATTTTCCTGTATTCCTTTATTGTATTGGAATCCCATATTTCCTCATCATTTTCCAACAGCCACATTAAAGAAAGGTCAAAGTAATCATTCCAAACAGATGCACGTGCCTGATTAAATGATTGATTTTTTGTATGCGGAGCAAGAGTTTTTGGCACTAAAATTAAATTTCCGATAGTATGAGTTAATGCGGCAAATTTATTAAATTGGCTATAGATATCTTCTGAAAGATTGCTTATAATAATGTTTTTCAATGCACTGTAATTTTTTATAAGTTCATTACAGGATTGTGTATCAACATGCGATATACCAAATTCATGTTCAATATCATCTTTGCACCATGTATTAAGCGCCCATGCAAAAGTTATCCAAAAAGAATTCATGGTATCCATACCCATGATGATTTTATGCTTGCCTACTTTGATAGACTGAAAGTTATCGGATACATTGTTATTAAATCCCCATAAGCTGTGATATACGCTTTTGGCATAATCACATCTGTCGCAGTCAAAAGAGGATTTATCAGCTTTGTACAACAAAAATTTGTAAATGTTGTCTTTTTGACTATTTCGGAATTGACTTACTTCATTTTTGATGTCATAATTGAAATTATATACATCATTCATTTTCTATTTCCTCCTATGTATAATAAAAAAGTGCGCAGCATAGAGCTACGCACCGAAAAATGCATAACTCTGATTGCTGCGACACAACTCCGATAGCTCCATAGGGAAAGCACACGAAAATAGAGTATGCACTTTTACCGAATAGTAAAAGTGTATACTTTTCCTCTTGTGATAGAAGCTATCATCGTTATTATGTTGTGTCGCAATAAATATTATACCATAGAGAAGAAAAAAAGTCAACCTGAATATTAAAAATATTATAATGATATTGCTATGAAGTGAAATCATACCAATCCCTAAAATGTTAGTAGACAAAGATGATGAGCAGAAATGATGTATGTCAAGGCGGACGACGAAAGCATACTGTCGTATGGTGAGGAGGACAACGATGACTTACACCATTTATGCCATTAGATTTGTCTACTGTTGTTTCAGGGATTAGTATCAGGTAAAGATTCAGGGAGTGGTATGAAAATTTATTAAAATAAAAAGCTTCCCGATTTATTCGAGAAGCCTTGATTATTTGGTACGGGTGACAGGACTTGAACCTGCATGCCTCTCGGCACCAGAACCTAAATCTGGCGTGTCTGCCAATTTCACCACACCCGCATATTTAATTTTCAGAACCAATGCTTATGCATTCGTTCAAGAAATTCTTCTGTAATAGGAAAACCTGAGCTTTCACCTATAACGGAATCAATTCCACAATATGGACAGATCGCAGTACCGGATATATCCTTCACCCACATAGTAATTTCACTTGGATGAAAAATTCTGCAACAATAAAAGCAACCGCAAACAGAATCCTGCATAAGCTGTTCTTTGTGATTTGCTGAATAATAGTGTGCATCAATTATATCTTCCATAAAGTCTCCATTCTGTCGCGCAGTCTTCTTTATCACACATGTATATATACATTACATACCGCAGACAGCGAGAAATCGCTGTCTGAATATGTACAAGTCTGATAATTACTGATCGTTGGTATCAGCCGCCATAGCAGCAGCCTGAGCAAGAGCTGCCATTTCTGCTAAAGCACCATTTTGCTCAACTTGTGGAGTATGTGCATTCTGAGCAGCAGGAGCTTCTGTCTTTGCAGGGGATGTTGCGTTTTCAGCAACAGGTGCTTGCTTTGGAGAAACTTCTGCGGGAGCATCAACAGGCTTTGGAGCTGTAACTTCCTGAGCTTTAGATTCCGTCATGTTAGGCTCCGTCTGCTTAGGTGATTCGGGCTTCTTAGTGTCCTTCTTAGGTTCTTCTTTTTTCTTGGGATTTTCAAGCTCTTCCTTTTCAGCGCGGTCGCCTGCTGATTCAATATAGATATCCTCATCTGCAAGACTTCCGACGAAATTCAGCTGTTTTACAGGGATACGTTTAAGTGGAGAGTAGATAAATTTATTACAGGAATCATTGCAATTAACAAGACCTCTTTTTTCGCAGAGCACCTTATTTCCGTCCTTGGCGCGTCTGCCGAACTGACAATAATCGCATTTTGGAGCTATATGTTTGTCAAAATATTTTCCGCCTTTGAATATAGAGAAAAGATCCATTTAATTCACCTCAATTTAAACATAATAATCTAATTAATATTATACCATATAATTTCTCATTTGTCCAGTAGTTTTTATAAATTTATTACAGAAAAATTTTGAAAAGAATAAACACATATGAAAATGGCGGAAAATCCGATGTTATTTTTTATGTGTAATGGAATTCTGTACTTGAATGTTAAAACTAAATATGTTATAATGATTTTCAATAGGGAATGTATAATTAAAAGACAGGAGGAATAAATTATGAAAAATTATGTAGTAGAAAATTACGAAAATTATCGTGAGGAGGACAGATTGTCCACCAATAACGCAAGAAAAATAGAATTCATTACAACGTCAAGAATACTTGATGAAATTATTGCGGATAGCAGGAAAATCCTCGATTGCGCCGCAGGAACAGGCATTTATGCCTTTTACCTTGCGGAACAGAGACACGATGTGACTGCAACAGATATAACGCCCCGACACGTTGAAATTATGGATAAAATTATTGCAGAAAAGGGATACAACGTAAAAACTGCGGTGCTTGATGCCTGTGATATGAGCATTTACGAGGACGAAAGCTTTGATATTGTGCTGAATATGGGACCTTTTTATCATCTGATTGACGAGGATAAAAGGGCAAAGTGCCTCAGTGAAAGCCTGAGAGTGCTGAAAAAGGGCGGTCTGCTTGTAACTGCGTATATTCCACGATATTATATTTTTCAGTTTATCGCTATGCAGGATGATTATTTTCTTGATGCAGACCTTGCAAAACAGCTGATATCTACGGGCGTACTCCGCCACGACGATGAAAAATGCTTCTGGACGGACACATATTATTCATCTGCGGAGGAAATGGAGCATCTTTACAGAGAAAATGATCTGACAGTTATTGACCATTTTGCACAGGACGGCTTGACACCTCAGTTTCGTGAAAAGGTTGATAACTGGAGTGAGGAGAAATTCAGAATTTGGTGCGATTATCATTACAGCGTATGCCGCGAGAAATCTACTCTCGGAGCGAGTAATCATGTTGTTATTGTGGGTGTTAAGGACTAATTTTTGAAAAGGCTTGACAAGATAAATGGTGTGTGTTACAATATAACATATACTATTAAAAGTATTTTTATAAGTGTTATAAGATTGGTGTGTCGCAGGAGTTTACTGGTATGTTGGTGGATGCACTAAAAAGAAAAAGATAACAAGTAAGGAGGATAAGTAAAATGTCAGATAGCAAAGTAAAATTAGGCGATGGCATAGTTGAAAGTGTAAAAAGTAAAGTTAATCAAGAATCATTAAATGTATGCAATCTGCTTCTTGAGCGTTTTTTCGAGTTTATAAAGGGAAGAATTCAGGGTTTTGACCTTGAAAAGTTATTGAGCAAAAAGGATAAGGAAGAACTTATCACTTTATGGTCTTCACAACTTGCAGAAAAAGAATTTCTCCCCAGAGGATATGCAGGATTACCCGATAACCTTTTAATTGATAATCTTCATCAAGATGGGTACTTGGATGGCATATATGTTGGATATATTCTTGCTATGATGTCTTTGGTTGATAACAATGCTTCAAAAGAATTGATTTTCTCCGTGAGAGATGATATTCGTCCTAATTTGATGGGACACCATTATAATGATAGAGATAATTTCTATTCACGTTATAAAGATGAGATGTACAGTTGGGTTGAAAAAACTAACAAGGATGAGGGATAAAACAGATACTTTAAATCTTCATCTGTATAGCAAAAAGAGCTATCCGATTTTCAAAATCAGATAGCTCTTAATTTATAGATGAATTAAAACATTACCGTTTAAATCGCCTGCGGAGGCTCTCCGCTTATTCCCATTCAATAGTGCCAACAGGCTTGGGAGTGAGGTCATAGAGGACACGGTTAATACCCTCAACCTCAGCAGTGATACGAGCAGTAATCTTGTGGAGGAGCGCGTAGGGGATTTCCTCAATAGTAGCAGACATAGCGTCAGTAGTATTGACAGCGCGGATAATAGCGGGCCAACCCTCATATCTCTTGTCATCTCTAACGCCAACGCTCTTCATATCGGGAACAGCGATGAAGTACTGCCAAACAGTCTGATTAAGACCTGCGATGTCGAATTCTTCGCGGAGGATAGCATCAGCTTCGCGGAGAGCGTTAAGACGGTCACGAGTAATAGCGCCGAGACATCTTACACCAAGACCTGGACCTGGGAATGGCTGACGGTCAACCATTTTAGCAGGGAGGCCAAGAGCCTTACCAACAACGCGGACTTCGTCTTTGTAAAGAAGCTTGATAGGTTCAACAAGTTCAAACTGCATGTCCTCAGGGAGACCGCCAACGTTGTGATGAGCCTTTACGCCGTCACTTTCGAGAATATCGGGATAAATAGTGCCTTGCGCGAGGAATGAGATACCTTCAAGCTTGCTTGCTTCCTCATCGAATACCTTGATAAATTCGCCGCCGATAATTTTACGCTTTTTCTCGGGAGCATCAACACCCGCGAGAAGATCGAGGAAACGGTCAGTAGCGTCGATGTAAATAAGGTTAGCGTCAAGCTGATTCTTGAATACTTCAATTACCTGCTCACTTTCTCCCTTACGCATAAGTCCATGATTTACGTGAACACAAACAAGCTGCTTGCCGATCGCCTTGATGAGAAGTGCGGCAACAACCGATGAGTCAACTCCTCCGGAAAGCGCCAAAAGGACCTTTTTATCTCCTACCTGAGCGCGAACCTCTTCTACCTGCTCATTAATGAACGCCTGTGCAAGAGCAGGTGTGGTTATTCTCTGCATAGACTCTGGACGCTTAATGATCTCCATATTTGACCTCCGATTTTTAAAAAAATATATTTTTTTTAATTTTCAATTATATTTTTCATCCCTTGAACTAATAATAGAATTATAGCATATGTTATATAAAAAATTCAATAGTAATTTTGATATTTTTTGAAAAAATTAATTCAAGGGAGTTGTAAAATATGAACGATAGCTTAAAGCTTTACAAGCGTATATATAAGATCTCTCAGATGGGTATGGGCGCAACCGCAACGGTTCTGACCTTTTATGAAGGTGATGCTCTTTCCTCCGAGCTTGCCGCTCAAAACAACGAATACCGTCGCATACTTGCCGATGCAAAGAAGGAGATTTGTAAAACCTGTTGTACTTGCAAGGCAGGTCTTACACCCATGGAAAAAATGACCTCATACTGCGCCGTAAAAATGAATCTTATGATGAACAAAAGCGACACTCGTATTGCCGAAATGATTATCAACGGATGTACCATGGGGATCATTAACGCCATAAAGGCTCAAAAATGCTACTCAAGTGCGGACGATGCTTCAAAAACGCTTTTACAAAAGCTGGTCGATTATCAGACGGGCACCGTAGAAAGAATGAAGGCATTTTTATAAAAATCTTCACCCCGATAGGCTAAATCTATCGGGGTATTTTTTACCCCTTTTTATTTTTTGACAAATTGTTTTTTTGTTTATTGACAAAAATATAAAGAAATGATATCATTTAGAAAAATGGTTTTATTTTTATGATCGGAGCAGATCTATATGAACATAATGCAT
>CALGTV010000074.1 GCA_937902395.1 uncultured Ruminococcus sp. | reverse complement strand
AGAGACGCTGTCTCTGGACTCTGCTAAAGGGCTTCGCCCTTTAGAATCCCATTCTTTGTAGTCTTTCGCGTTTTTTCGACAGCCTGAGTATCTTTGAGCGTCACCATCGTTTAGTAAGCATACCGTTTACCTCCATAATATTCGGAGTAATTCTGTAGGGCTAAAATAAAAATAGCCCTGACAGAAATATCCATAATTTCTGTCAAGGACGAATAAACTCTATCCGCGGTACCACCTTGATTCATGGAAAACCATGCACTTTCAGGATACTATCATATCCCTGACGTTTAACGCACGTCCTTACGTTGCGGAATACTCGGATTGTGCAAAATATCGTTATAAAATGCCTCCCATAATAATCACCAGAGACATACCTCTTACTATCAACCCTTTGACCGCACCCTCAGTGGTCCATTTGCTGAGCTGTTTTCAATCCGGATTCCAGCACCCCGAACTCTCTGTGTGAGCATTTTCAGCTTTATCTCCACTTCAACGGTTTATAGGTGTATTATATCATAAATATTTTCGTTTGTCAAGGATTTTTTTGAAATATGTATTGAAAGAAAGGACACGTCACAATTTGTCCCCAGTCTGTCGAAAAAGTTAAAATAATATAAATTTTAAGGGGACGCTCTCTCTTGCAGAGCGTCCCCTCTTTCAATTCAATCGCAGTCAAATCCAAGTGCGATATACCCTCACGTTCAAACAGCATCCTGCCTCACGTTCGGGCAACCCCTTGCAGAGCACTTAAACGCATCGCAGAGCTTTGCTCTGCGTGGGACTCTGTCCCACACCCTGCATGATGCCCGCGGAGGCTCTCCGCCTAAAGGGTTTCACCCTTTAGAATCCCATTTTATTTGTAGTTTATCGACAGGCAGAGGACACGGCGTGCCGTGACCGCAGTTTCTCACAAATTTCAGGAGGCTATATCCTCTATAAATTGCTGTAATTCCGAATCTGTTTCAATAACTACACCCTCTCGCAGCTGCTCTTTGTCGTAGTCGGAGAGAAGTGAGAAATCATAGTCGATAATTCTGTACGGCGATTGGCTTCCGCCCTTGAATACACCGATTCTGCCATTGTATTCCCGAATCATACTCACTATAGCAGGGGGCTCGGCAGGCATATCAGATATTTTTGCCGCAAGCCGCTCCCTGTGCATTGACTGTCCTAAGGTGCATATAACTATAAATCCTGATACGGTTAGTGCTGTCATAAGGATTAAATATATCTTCTTGTCAACTGAACTCATAAAATAATCGCTCCTTTGCTGAATTTTCATAATTAATCTGCCCGATTTTTGCTAAAATATACAAAAACGAAAAAAATTTCGTCAAACCCTTAACAAAATAAAAAAAATGTGCTATAATATATAATGTATAATTACAACTGAAAGGAGATTGGCGGCAGTATTTACTGCGCTAAAAGACAAAATGGCTAAAAACAAACGCGATTATGAGCCAATGGGACAGCAGGCATACCCTGATGATATGCCCGTCCGCAGACAAGCTCCAAAGAAAAAGAAGAAAAAGAAGAATATTTTCCTTGTTATTCTCCAGAAGCTTTTTGCCTGCATTGCGACTACGCTCCTGTCACTTTTCCTCATCATTATTATTACAGGTACTATTGTTGCTACGGCTCTCACTGTATACGTTATGGACTTTATGGACGAGTCCTCTTCGATTACTCTTGCTGAGCTTGAATCGGGAAGCGATACTTATTTCTATGGTCAGAAGGTAAACGAAAATGGTGAGCTGGAGGACGTTGTGCTGAAACAGCTGAAAACTGACGTTCAGCGTATCCCTGTTTCTATTGACAGAATCCCTCAGCATGTGCGTAATGCCTTTGTTTACACCGAGGACGAGCGTTTCTACCTCCACGACGGTGTTGACTATAAGCGTACATTCTCGGCTTTCCTTAATATGTTCATGCATTTCTACGATTCCGAACAGGGTGGTTCGACTATTACTCAGCAGCTTATCAAGAACCTCACAGGTGATAAGGAGAAAACTCCACAGCGTAAAATCCGTGAAATCTTTGCGGCTATGCAGTTGGAAAAAACTTACTCCAAGGATGAAATTCTTGAAGAATATCTCAACTTTATCGGTTTCGGCGGTCCTATCAACGGTATTCAGCTTGCTTCACTCCGTTACTTCGGTAAGAATGTCGAGGAACTGACAGTTCCCGAGGCGGCTGTTCTGGCGGCTATCCCTAAGAGCCCTGAGTTCTATGGTCCTTTTGTTGAATACTACGACGCAGACAAAAACCTTACCACTGACGGCAGAGCTAACAATAAGGTCCGTCAGGAATACGTTCTCTGGCAGATGTATAAAAACGGCGGTATCACTTACGACGAATATCAGGAATATCTCGTTACTGACCTGCTTTATACCGATTCTCCCGAATACAGAAAGCTCCACCCTGAGCTTGACTTGCAGGAAGAAGAAACTAAGCAGAACGCTTATACATGGGAAGTTGACGCTATGATGTATGAGGCGGCAGGATATCTCATGGAAATGTACAACATCGATGAGCAGGAGGCTATCAACCGTATCAATAAGGGCGGTTATCGTATTTACTCTACTGTTGATAAGCCTATGCAGAACTATATCGAAGAAAAATTCAGCAATATCAATAATATTGTTTCTGAGGGCTGGGTAAGAAGAAATGTTGACCTTAACGGAGACGGTAAATACGAAGATGACGAATGTCTGCCCCATATCGCTTTTGTTGCTCTCAGATACGACGGTTCTGTTATGGCTCAGATTGGTAACTGGGGCAAAAAGAAAGGCTCTCTCGTTACAAACTATGCTAACCGTGAACCTCGTCAGGTTGGTTCTACTATGAAGCCTGTTGCAACATACGGTCTTGGTATTGAAAGCAATCATATCCACTGGGGAAGCGTTTACCGCAATCTGCCTCTTGAACATATCAAGGATGACCAGGGTAATGCATGGCCTTTCAACTACGGTCGTGTAAGCGGTAAAGGTGAAGCGTATAATATTTACTACTATCTCCAGCAGTCATTTAATACTGTTCCTGCTCAGCTTTGTGATGAGCTTACTCCTAATGCGGTGTTTAAATTCTGTACTGAAAATCTTGGTATGAAGCTTGATGAGGCTGATAAGGCTCACTCTCCTCTTGCTCTCGGTTCTCTCACTTATGGTGTTACTCTCCAGAACCTTGTAAATGCTTATATCCCTTATGGTGCTCATGGTATTTACAATGAGGCGCATATCATTTCTAAGATTGAGGACGCTAACGGTCAGATTATTGTTGACAATATCAACGGAAGAAATACTCATCAGGCTGTTTCAGATGAAACTGCATGGGTTATGAACAGACTTATCAAAAATGTTGTTGACAACGGTACAGGTAGAGACGCAAGACTCTGGAACAAAACTGTTGTTGGTAAAACAGGTACAACTGAGAACTGGTATGACCTTGCTTTCGTTGGTCTGACAAGAGACTTCGCAAGCGGTATTACTATCGGTTATAAGGAATACAACGACGCACTCAGTCTTCCTGAAGAGCTTTCATCAGCAAATATATGGAATACAATCATAGGCGAATATGCTAATACGATGTTCCCTGATACAGGCGTTGACTTCGACCCTGTTGATACTGTTATTGCGGCTCCTATGTGTTCTGCTACAGGTATGATTGCTACTCAGTATTGTCCTAAGGGTGCAACAGGATATTGGAAATCCACACATGCGCCTTACTGTGACGGTAATCATTATATTGCTCCTGCTCCTTCCACAACTCAGCCTGAATACGGTACCGGAACAGGCAATGGTACAGGTACAGGAAACAGTACAGGCGGTTGGACTGATCCGAATGCAGGCGGTAACACAGGCGGCGGCTGGGTTGATCCCAATGCAGGCGGCAATACCGGCGGCGGTTGGGTTGATCCAAATGCAGGTGGCACTACTGGCGGTGACACAGGCACAGGCGGAGATGCTGGCGGCTGGGTTGACCCTGGAACAGGCGGCGCAACAGGCGGTGACACCGGTACAGGCGGAGATGCAGGTACTTGGTAATCTGCTGATATAAAAATATAAAGCCTGCCCAACAGGAACGGGCAGGCTTTTGCATTAAAGGTGATAATTATGAGTGAAAAATTAAGACTTTGCTGTCCTTGCCATTTCGGTCTGGAGAGCGTTCTCAAATATGAAATTACTAAAATCGGCGGAACTGATTTAAAGGTTAGCGACGGAAAAATCAGTTTTACAGGTGATTTGAATATAATGGCAAGGGCGAATCTCTGCCTTTCCACTGCGGAACGTGTGCTGATTGAGCTTATTGAATTCCGCGCTGAAACCTTTGAGGATTTGTTTCAGGGTGTGCGTTCAATTGAGTTAGAGCGGTTTATCGGCGTTGATAATGCTTTTCCTGTCAAGGGATATTCCCTTAATTCCACGCTTCACAGCGTTCCCGATTGTCAGAAAATTGTGAAAAAGGCGGCTGTGGAACGCCTGAAATCCAAATATGGTGTAAACTGGTTCAATGAGACTGAGCCCCCTGTACAGATTCAGTTCAGCATACTTAAAGATATTGTGACTATTTATCTTGATACAAGCGGTGTGGGACTTCACAAGCGCGGTTACAGGCGTAATTCAAATGCTGCACCTATAAAAGAAACTCTTGCGGCGGGAATTATTGACCTTGCTCGTGTTCGTCCTGAATCAATTGTATGCGACCCGTTCTGCGGAAGCGGTACGCTACTCATTGAAGCGGCTTTAAAGGCTCTGCGTATACCCGTTGGCATAAACAGACGATTTGCTGCTGAAAAATGGGCTTCCGTTGATTCTAAAATCTGGCAGGAGGAGCGAAAGAGAGCTATTGACGGCGTTGATCGTTCCGCAACTTTCCACGGAATAGGCTTTGATATTGACGACGCGGCGGTTGCGCTTACTCTTGATAATGCCCATAAAGCCGGTATAAAATCACGTCTTAAAATTGAGCAGGCGGATATTTCAAAATTTGTTCAGCCTGAGGATTCCATTGTTATCTGCAATCCTCCTTATGGTGAGAGACTTCTGGAACTCCGTGAGGCTGAGGATATCTACAGAAAAATGGGGCGCGTTCTCGGACATGGTGGAAATCGTCAGAGTTATATTATTTCCCCTCATGAGCAGTTTGAGCAGTTCTTCGGTGCTGAGGCTAAAAAGCGCCGCAAGCTCTACAACGGCATGATTAAGTGTCAGCTTTATATGTACTTCTGATGAACTATATGCTGAAAAAGCGGCTGTTGGCTCTGCTTTATCCTACGCGGTGTCCTGCATGCAGAAAGGTTATATTTCCTCACGAGACTTTCTGTGGAGATTGTTTCCCGAAATTGACTGAATACAGAGGAAATTGTGTTATAAGGGGGGCGGAGCTGTTTGCCGCGCCATTCGAGTATGACGAAAAAATTTCCCCTGCCATTCTTCTTTTGAAAAGGGGAGTTAAGGGAAATGCCGCATATGCTCTTGGAAGTGCTGTTGCTGAAAAGTTGGAAAATCTCGGTATATCGCGGAAAATTGATGTTATTGTGCCTGTTCCTCTCCATAAAGAAGATAAACGGGTGAGGGGATTTAATCAGGCGGAACTTATTGCCTGTGAGGTCGGGCGGATTTTGAATATCACTGTTTCAACAGGCATTGTTGAAAAGATACGCAGAACAAATCCGCAGAAAACTCTCACTAAGCGGCAGAGAAAAATAAATCTCAAAGACGCTTTTGAAGTGTTGGATTCCGTGAAAATTCGAGATAAATGTATACTGTTACTGGACGATGTCTGCACCACCGGCAGTACGCTGTCCGAAATTACAAAGCTATTGAAAAGCAAGGGGGCGGCGGCGGTTTATTGTGCTGTCTGCTGTAAAACTCCTGATTTTAAGAAAGAAGATGTTGAAAATGGTTGAAAATCATGCTGAAAAAGCTTGCAGATTATTTATGGAGGGCAGAAACTGCGCGCAAGCTGTGTTTGCCGCTTTTTCTGATATAACGGGAATCGACGAGGAGCTTTCACTCCGCCTTTCTTCCTCATTCGGCGGCGGTATGGGACGTATGCGCGAGGTCTGCGGTGCTGTTTCGGGTATGTTTATGGTGGCAGGTGTGCTGTACGGCTACAGTTCCGCAGATGACGACGCTGAAAAGGCTGAGCATTATCGCAGAATTCAGCTCCTTGCGGAAAAATTCAAGGAGAAATATAATACCATAAACTGCGGTGAACTGCTGAAAAATCTGAAAGTTAATACTAATCCTGTGCCTGAAAAGCGTACTGAGGAATACTACAAGGCGCGCCCCTGCATAAGATTTGTGGAGGCTGCCGCGGAAATCCTTGACGAATATATTGAGTGTAATCCCCTGTGAAAACCAAGGATTTAATTCAGATTTCCATTTTTGCCGCGCTGATTGCTGTCGGTGCGTTTATCAGGATTCCCACACCTGTCTGCCCTGTTACCTTGCAGATTCTTTTTACAACTCTTGCAGGGGCTGTGGGTGGTGCTTCTGTGGGGGCTGTAAGCGTTTTAGTGTACATTCTGCTGGGGCTTGTGGGATTTCCTGTTTTTGCCGGAGGCGGTGGTATCGGCTATATTTTTCAGCCGACTTTTGGTTTCCTCATTGGTATGATAATCGGTTCATACGTCACGGGGAAAATATGCCGTGGCGGAAAGTCTGAAATGAAGCGGCTGATTATTGGCTGTATTCTTGGTCTTGTGCCTGTTTTTGCCTTGGGTACGGCGTATAACTGCTTTATTACGTCGTTTTATATGAAATCTCAATCGTTGCTGACGGTGATGTATTATTGTCTTCTGCCGTTGCCGTGGGATGTGGTTCTTTGCGTGTTTGCGGCTTATATTGCCAAAAGAATTGGGAAAATTTAGAGGGTATCATTTTTGAATGATACCCTCTGTATGTCGAAAAAATGTAATAATTTTCAAGGGGACGCTCTCTCTTGCAGAGCGGCCCCTCTTTGCAATTCAAT
>CALGTV010000073.1 GCA_937902395.1 uncultured Ruminococcus sp. | reverse complement strand
CTCAGCTTCTTCAGCGGCTTTACGCTCAGCCTCAATGCGTGCCAGTTCAGCTTTTTCTGCCGCTTCACGTTCAGCTTTAATACGTGCCATTTCAGCTTCGCGCTCGGCTTTGAGCTGTTCTCTTTCAGCCTGTTTTTCAGCCTCGGCGCGTTCAGCGTCCTTTTTCAGCTCTGCTTCTCTGATTGCCTCGTAATCAGGAAGCTCATGATTTATGACGATTTTCTTCCTTTTGGGCTTTATTTCTGGTTCGGTGGAGGACTCAGCGGCTGTTTCATTTCCTTTGTCACCGATAAGCGAGGTAAGCAATGCGTCCAGTGCGGCGGAATCCATTTTTTCCTGAACAGGTTCAATAGGCTGGACGGGCTTGGGGGTGAGTGGTGCCGGCTGTTCAAGAGGTTTGCCGTCTTTTAGATTATTAAGCATATCGTCAATATCTTTTCTGATAGCCATATATATCTCCTTAAAAATCAAACAAAATAGTTGCGTGGCGGTTGCCGCGTGGATTTATCTAATCTGACCGTTTCCGTCGATAAGATATTTAACTGTTGTAAGCTCTGTAAGTCCCATTGGACCTCTTGCGTGGAGCTTTTGTGTAGATATTCCGATTTCTGCACCGAATCCAAATTCTCCTCCGTCAGTGAAACGTGTGGAGGCGTTTACATAAACAGCTGCCGCGTCAACTTCATTCTGGAATTTACGCGCAGATTCAAGGGATTTTGTAACGATGCACTCAGAATGACGGGTGCTGTATTTGCGGATATGGGCGATTGCTTCGTCGATTGAATCCACAACTTTTACAGCAATTGTAAAATCGTTAAATTCTGTAGCGTACTCAGTTTCTGTTGCTTTTTCAACGGAATCTCCGAGAATGTTGATAGTCTTGTCACATCCATAGATTTTTACGCTGTGAGATTTAAAACGCTCTGCAATAAGTGGGAGGAAAGTCTCAGCTGCATCCTTATGAACAAGAAGTGATTCGATAGCGTTGCACACGGAGGGACGCTGAGTTTTAGCATTGTCCGTAATATCAACAGCCATATCCATATCAGCGGAATCATCAATGTAAACGTGGCAGTTACCTGCGCCTGTTTCGATAACGGGTACTGTTGCTGTAGTCACAACAGCCTGAATAAGTCTTGCACTTCCGCGGGGGATAAGCACATCAACATAGCCGTTTAGCTTCATAAGCTCGTTTGTAGTCTCACGAGAGGTATTTTCAACAACCTGAATAATATCGGCAGGGAGCCCGCAGGATTCAAGAGCCTCACGCATAATCTTACCAAGGCAGATATTAGAGTTTATAGCCTCCTTGCCGCCTTTGAGGATAACGCAGTTTCCTGCTTTGAGGCACAGTGCCGCCGCATCTACGGTGACATTTGGACGGGATTCAAAAATAATTCCGATAACGCCCATGGGAACGCGTGTTTTTGTTATACGTAAGCCGTTGGGACGATTAAATCCGTCGATTACCTGACCGATTGGGTCGTTGAGGGCAATAATTTCGTCAACGCCTTTTGCAATGCCTGCAATACGGTTTTCGTCAAGTTTAAGGCGGTCTTGCATAGCCGCGGACATATTGTTTTCCTTTGCGGCGATGAGGTCTTTTTCATTTTCAGCTATGATAAGGGCTGTATTGGCTATAAGCGCCTTTGAAATAGCTGCGAGAGCCTCATTTTTCTGATTTGTGGAAGCGCCTGCAATAACAGGTTCAGCTGCCTTTGCTTTTTTTCCGAGTTCAAGCGTGTAACTCATAATATTCACCTCTTATTATTGTTTTGCTTTGAAAAGTGTACCAATTTCTTTGTTTTCAAACAAATCGTACAGAAGTTCCGGATTTTTACCGTTCATAATTACCATGTCAATTCCTGCTTCTGTGGCAATTTTAGCGGCATTTATCTTTGTTGACATACCGCCAGTGCCAAGCTTTGAGCCAGCGCCTCCTGCGGCATTTTCAATTTCCGGAGTGATTTCCTCTACATATGTAATTGGCTGTGCATCGGGATTTGTACGGGGGTCGCAGGTATACAGACCGTCGATATCTGAGAGTATCAGCAGTAAATCTGCGCTTGAAAGGGATGCAACAAGTGCAGAAAGTGAATCGTTTTCACCGATTTCAAGCTCTAATTCATCGATTGAAATGGAGTCATTTTCGTTTACAATAGGAATAACGCCCATGCTCACGAGGGATTCAACTGTATTCTTGAAGTTTTCGCAGTGGTTGGGATTGTTGATAATAGCCTTAGTGAGAAGAATCTGTCCCACAGTAACGCTGTATTTTTCAAACATATCGTCGTAGATATGCATGAGCTCACACTGTCCTACTGCGGCTACAGCCTGTTTCATTTTAGTTTCCTTTGGCTTTGAGGGCAGACCCAGTTTGCCTGAACCAAGTCCCACAGCGCCCGAAGATACGAGAATTATCTCTTTTCCGGAGTTGTGGAGATCGGAGATAACGCGGACAAGGTTTGTCATGCGTCGGATATTCAACTTGCCTGTGCTATGAGCAAGGGTTGAAGTACCGAGCTTTATAACGATTCTTTTTTTATCGGAATTGTTTCTCATTTATATCATTTCCTTAATATTAATTAACTTTATTCTGTGGCTTGCCGTCAAGCCAGTTTTTTATATTCTCACTTACGATGTTCAGCAGGCGAACTCTTGTTTCATATGCCGCCCAAGCTGTATGTGGCGTAATTACGCAGTTTGGTGCGCTTTTCAGCGGAGTATCGGGTGACATTGGTTCTTTTTCGAGAACGTCCAGATAAGCCGCGGATATTTTGCCGTTTGTGAGGGCTTCTGACAAATCTGTCTCATTAACGACAGGTCCCCTTGATGTGTTGATAAGTACGGCTGATTTCTTCATTTTAACCAATAAATCGGCATTTATCATGCCATTGGTCTTATCTGTAAGGGGACAGTGGAATGTGAGAAAATCGGCATTTTTAACAGCAGTGTCTATATCAGTCACCTTGTAGGGACAATTTTCAGGAGCAGTTCTTGTGCTGATTAATATATTCATGTCAAACGCTGTTCCCAGCTCTGCAACTTTTTTTCCGATTGAGCCGTAACCTATGATAGACAGAGTTTTTCCCTGCATTTCGGCTGTTGGAATAGGAAAATATGAAAAGCAAGGGGAGCTTTCCCATTTGCCCTCTTTTACAGCGTTGTCGTAGTCGCGGATACGGCTGCAATAGTCGAGAATATAGGCAAAAACCTGCTGTGCAACAGCATTTGTGGAGTACTGTCCTGCATTGCATACGGTTATGCCCTTTTCAGCCGCATATTCAACATCGACATTGTTGAAGCCTGTGGCAAAAAGCCCGATATATCTCAGATTCGGGCAATTATCCATGACATCTTTTGTGATTAGCACCTTGTTGCAGAGAACGATTTCAGCGTCTCCGATACGGGAAATTACTTCGTCAGGTGAGGTCAGGGAATATGCCTTTACATTGCCGTATTCCTTGAAAATATCGGGGGAAAGGTCATTTCCTGCGCACATTGTTGACCAGTCAAGAATAACGATATTCATAGTTATTCAGCCTCGTTAGCGCTGTCGGGAGTATTTGTTTTATTTTCTGCCTTTTCGGTTTCCTTAGGCTGTGGATGCTTGATGTTATAAATAATGGATGAAATACATGCGGCAAGAATGAGTATAAGTTCGATTATACCGACGATATAGAACCATACCCTGTTTTCTGAAAGCCAGATAGTCATGGAGAAAGGGATTGCGAGAGCAAAAATAGCCTGATAAGGTTTTTTGTCGTATATAAATCGGATTATGAAAAAGAAAAATGCAACAATTGAGAATATGAGATGAAGCTTGAATGGAAATGGAAAAAGATTTGGATTTTCAGCATTTGTAAAGTTGAGTGTTGTGAAAAAATCGGGAAGAAACATGATTACTCCTATCCGCAGGGGGACTGTATTTCCGGCATACAGTCATGCCAAGATTAGCGGCTTTTTTTCAATATAAAGTAAAAAAGCCTATCAAGCTAATTATAGCATAGCAAGGCGAAAAATTCAACCTTTTTTAGCAAATTAAAGTGAATTACCGTTAATTTGCACAATTATTCTTTATTTATAGGCTTAAATTGATAAATGCGAATAAATAAAAAGGTGATATTGATGATTAACAAAATTAAATTTTACTAATTTGTAATAATTCCACTGAAAATCTATTGACATATGTCTGAAAAAAGTGTATAATAATTATGTTGTATTTTGCAGAAGTATTGCTTTCAGGCAGTAATGCAGCTTTGTTTTAAATCATTTCGGAGAAAGATAAATATTCCGAACAGATGTATAAACAAAATATGGACTTTTGTCCTGTTTTTTCAGGTTTTTTCCTGTCAATATATACTACAGATGAATAAAATAATGCGGCATTAACCGCCGGAAGCAGTATACGTTAATTATACAAACTAAATTATTGCTAAGGAGGTAATGCACTGTATGGATCCTATTATTGCTATTGTGCTTATACTTGTCGCTTTGATTGCAGGCGCGGCTGCAGGCGGATTTATGGCTTACAAAAAAGGCGTTGCAGCAGGTATTGAACAGCGTAAGCGTGATGCTGAGGCTGTTGTGGGTTCTGCTGAAAAACAGGCTGAACGTATTGTCGCTGACGCTGAAAAGGACGCTGACGCTAAGAAGAAAAGCGCACTGGTAGAGGCAAAGGATGAGATTCATAAGCTTCGCAGTGAGGCGGATAAGGAAATCAAAGACCGCAGAGCTGAGCTGTCCCGTCAGGAAAGACGTATGCAGCAGAAAGAAGAGAATCTCGACAAGAAAACAGATAACCTTGAGAAAAAAGAAGAAACTCTTAATCAGAAGATAAAGAGCGCAGACGAAAAACTCAAGGAAGCTGAACAGATCAAGAAATCTGAAATGGACGTTCTGGAACGTATTTCGGAATTTACTAAGGATCAGGCTAAGGAATACATACTTTCCAAGCTGGAAGACGATCTTGTGCATGAAAAGGCTGTAAAGATCGCGGCTTATGAGCAGCAGCTCAAGGACGAATGCAACGAGAAGGCAAGAAATCAGATATCTCTTGCTATCGCAAAGGTTGCGGCAGATCAGGTTTCGGAGGCGGCAGTTTCCGTTGTTCCCCTGCCCAACGACGAAATGAAGGGACGTATTATCGGTCGTGAGGGAAGAAATATCAGAACCCTCGAAACTCTTACAGGAGTTGACCTTATTATTGACGATACACCTGAGGCTATTACGCTTTCATGCTTTGACCAGATTCGCCGTGAGGTTGCAAGAATCGCTCTTGAAAAGCTTATAGCTGACGGAAGAATTCACCCCGCACGTATCGAAGAAATGGTTGATAAGGCTCGCCGTGAGGTTGAGTACCGTATCAAGCAGGAGGGTGAACGTGCAGTAATCGAAACTAATGTTCACGGAATCAACCATGAGCTTATAAAGCTCCTCGGACGACTCAAATTCCGTACAAGCTACAGACAGAACGTTCTCGACCACTCTATTGAGGTTGCTCACCTTGCAGGCATTATGGCTTGTGAAATCGGCATTGACCCAACCATCGCTCGCAGAGCAGGTCTTCTTCACGATATC
>CALGTV010000072.1 GCA_937902395.1 uncultured Ruminococcus sp. | reverse complement strand
AAAATGACAAAAATCACTTGCTTTTTGAAAAGGGCGGTTATTGAGGAGACACTAAATAAGAGTGATATCACTTGAAGTGCAATATCACTCTTTTGAAAATGGCAAAGTTAACCAAAATAATTCCCGAATACATTTCCTGTATTGTTTCGGTCATTTTCTGACAATTTATTACACTTATGATTTTATCACCGTAGAATTCTTGAAAAGTCTGATTTAATGCATAAATCTGATGTTTTTTACGACCAGAAATTAAACAGCTCAAAGTAAATCACAAATCCTGCTGTAAACAGATTGAAAAGCATGGAAACAAGATATCTTATACGAGAAAATTTGTTCAGTTTCTTTTCTGTAAAAATAGCCTTAACAGTAAATCCTGCCGAAACAAAACATACAATTGCACTAATCCCAGCAGCAATGCACATAATGATAAACACCGCTTTTGATACTGTTACTGTAAGAAAAAGAACGAACACAATTCCGACTGCAAGCCTTCCAAGCTGACCTGTGAGGATTACTTTATCTGCCAGAATAGCCCTATACTTTCTTGTAAGTTTCTTTACACCCTTAACGATAAGCAATACAAGTGTTACAACCACAATTACTGCAAAAATAATCACAGAAATAAATTCATTTTTTACAATATCGCTTTGAATATAAGCCATTGAGGAATATTCAAGCATAATTTTCCCGTCGGAAGTTTCAGTTTGATATAGAAAATCTGTTGAGCCTTCAATCATATAGATGTTATCCGAAATTCGTTTAAGAGCAGGAATACCGCCTTGTGCATATGAATCTGTATTTTCACCCTGCTACAAAGGAAGATAGCTAAGACTTGAATAAACTTTAGCCATACCATCAAATAATCCTCTGCTTAATAAATAATCTCCGCTGATGTCGGTACGTTCAGTAATCTTGGCATTAGTATAAATCGGGTTATTTTCAAAAGAACCAAAAACAATTTCCGGAATATTATTGCAAAACACATTTTCATTCTGCTGATTAGTAAGAACAACAACTCCTGTATTTGACGCTTTATCAAAAACAAGATTTGCAGTTCCTGCATTTGTGTTGCCGCTATGTCCCATTGTGGTTACGGCATATTCAGTAACCCAAAGACCGTGACAATTTTCGGAATATCGCTGTCACCATAAAAATCGCTTGCGGAAAGCATTAAATCAAGTGTTTCCTGTTTCTCGAAAAGAGGACATTCATCAGAAACAAAAGCCTGCGCGAACTTTGTCATATCAGCAAGTGTACCCGTTACAGAACCTGACGGATAAAGGAGTATAAAGCTCATTGCTGTACCTAAATCCTCGTCCTTAACGATTCCCATTTCAGGAAAATTCATAATAAGATAGGATCTTGTTTTTTCACGCTGATCACGTACCCACTTGTTATCACGATAATCAGCAGATACAGATGTATGCTCCATGCCAAGCGGTTCAAGAACGTTTTTATGTAGATATTCTGCATAATCCATACCGCTGATACACTCGACTATGTAGCCAGCAAGTGCCGCGCCCCAGTTGGAATATGCTGTAATCTCACCAGGCTTGAAAACCTGCGCAGGCTCGGTTTTTTTGAGTGCTTCTTCAAGAGAAATAATATCTTCCTCATCATCAACTTCAATAGTCGTTGATGTTTCCTGCCAGCCTGCGTTGTGGTTCATAAGGTTCAACATTGTAATTGGCTCGTCATATTTGAGTTTTTTGAAAAAGCCTTCAGGAAGATACGTCTGTATATCAGTATTAAGGTCGAGCTTATCTTGTTCATACAGCTGCATAACACTTACCCAAACTAACATTTTTGAAATACTTCCCCATTCATAAACAGCGTTTTCGTCTGCAATGATTCCATTTTTGCGATCAACATATCCGAAATGCTTACCGTACAGCACTTCATCACCACTGAATACAGCTGTTCCGAAAGAAGCATAGTTTCCCTCATTTTCTTTTGCAAGGCTTTCAATTTCAGTACCGATATTTTTATAAGAAACACCGGATGGTATTATATGTCCAGCAGCTGCAACAGGTGTGCATAGCATACAAAATAATGTTACAGCTGAAAGTATTACTGATAATAATTTTCTCATAACCGTTTCTCCTAAAACTTGAAATATCAAAAGGACGACAAAAGAGGCGATGAAATTCATCAGCTCTGCATCTTAGTGTCTGGCTCTTTGATAACTGTAACTTTTAATACCGATCCCTAAAATGTTAGTAGACAAAAATGATGACAGAAATGCTGTATGTCAAGGCGGATGACGAAAGCATACTGCCGTATAGTGAGGAAGTCCAACGACGGCAGGCAGTATTTATGCCATTAGATTTGTCTATAGTTGTTTTAGGGATTGGTATAAGTTACTTACTTCTATTAAATTCTCCTGCTTGCATTTTGGGCAGTAGAGAGGACAGTTTTTCAAAATTGTATCCTCCCGTATCTGATTGCGCGTCTTGCCACCACAGGTCGGACAAATAATCCACTCTGTTTTCACCATATCAAACCTCTATTTTCATTTCAGTATGTTTAAGGTTTTTCCTTATTTATAACAATTCATTACGCCTTTTATATATAACTTGCAGGATACAGCACAGGAAATGCCATATGCTAATATTGAAGCAATGGGCAAAATCCACTTCATACGAGATGATATTTTTCCGCTGAACAGGAAATCATTTACTATATCAGAAACTTCCACAGGATTTAAAAAAAAGGCAACAAGAACAGCTATTATTATGCCAAGTCCGACTACTGTTCTGATTATACTTCCCCTTTTCTCTCCGAAACGAATTGTAAATGGAATTTCAACAGCGTTAAATAACAGCATAAGAAACATCATTGTCAAAAGTGCCTCTGACATAAGTGGAACGGAAATTCCGCCGATATAATTTGTTATAAATGTAAAAACAAGGTCAAATCCGATTCCAAGGACAAGAAAAAATAAACTCATCGCCGCTACAAACAGATATTTTATTACAACATAACCATTAATTCCCTTTGGATTTGAAGCAACGAAATATCCCCACATTTTTTTGTCATCGCCTTTAAGAGTAAGAGTCTGAATTATAAATGCGGAAACAAATCCTGCCAATGCAAACATAATTCTTAATGCTATACCGGTATTTGCAAAAGATAAAAAAGCTTCCTTTGCCATAGTTTTTTCTCCTGCCATAACTACCACCAAAGGGAGAAAAATCATCACGGGAACAAGAATTGCTGTAAGTAAAATATACAGACGGTTCTGCTTTAATTCTTTGTAAAGATAACCCGTCATTATACTTCTCTCCTTTAATAATTTTTAAGAGTTACAACAAAACCCGTTATCAGAATTATAACAGTCAATATAATTCCTATAATTCCTATTGTGTCGGGAATTGTTACAAATCCGATATATTTGTTCAGCACTACAGGTGAAGGCGCAGTTTCAAGCTCGGTTATAAATGTGTTAAACTCGGAATCGGAAACTTCTGAGGGAATCAATTCCAAAGCAAACAATACAACTGTAACAATACCGCCTGCAATTGCTCCGAACTTTTTAAGAGATTTAATATCATTTGCACGAAGAATAAAAGATTGGTATACAATATCAATTATAAGAAACACGTCAAGGCAAATAAAATAGCTGAACATAACCGCTGACGACATATCACTTCCTCCAACTTTATGAATCAGAGCTGATCCGATAAATGTAAGAACTGCGCCGATAATTATTGAAGAAAACTTTAAGATGTATTTTGTGACAGTTTTTTCAAATGCAGTTACAGGCAGAGCAAAGGAATATGTTCTCCAGCCGCTTGCCATCAATTTCAGCAAGCTGTTCCTTACTGCACTTGATTATGCCGTGGGTTTCAAGTATTTCATCCTTGTAACCACTAAGCAGAATTTTCCCCCTGTCAATGTATGTGATACTATCCGCAATCTTTTCAAGGTCGCTTGTGATGTGGGATGACATAAGAATACTGCGTTCACCATCTGCAAGATATTCCATAAAGATACGCAGAATTTCATCACGGACAACAGGATCAAGACCTGATGTAGGCTCGTCCATAACGAGCAGCTCTGCCTCGTGGGATAATGCACAGGCAATCTGTAATTTCATTTTCATACCCTTTGAAAATTCACCAATTTTCTTTTTCATAGGCAGCTGAAATCGCTCAAGATAGCGAACATAGATGTTTCTGTTCCACTTCGGATAAATGCCTTCGAAAATTCGTGACATATCCTTGGCATTGAAAACATCATTGAATGGCAGTTCATCAAATACAACTGCGATACGCTCCTTTATTTCTTTTTCATTCTTTAAGTGGTCAAGACCTAAAATCTTTATTTCACCACTGTCAACAGGTATAATATTCAGCAGACTGCGGATAGTTGTGGACTTACCTGCACCATTCTGTCCGATAAAGCCCATAATACTGCCCTTTGGCACGGCGAAGCTTACGTTGTCAAGTGTGAAGCCGTCATATTTTTTCGTAATACCTTTGATCTCAATCGCGTTTTCATATTCGCTCATAATCATTCTCCTTCATTAACAAGGTCAAGTAAATTGTGAAGCTCGTCCATAGTGATACCACATTTTCTCGCTTTATCTCCAGCCTCTAACAGTAGGGATTCAATAGCCTTAATCTGTTCCTCGATGTGAAAATATAGGCGATTTACATTCTTCAACGTTTTAGTCTTCATAATAACATATAAGATACAATGAGCAGTGAAACAATATAAAAATAACATGTCTCCCGACAGTTTGGTTTTTATCGAAAATATGCCTTTGGCAGCTACACAAGCCTGTGTGCTTCTTTAAAAAAACTAAAAACACCTCTGTTGGACACATTCTCCAACAGAGGATTTGTTATATTACGATTAGTTTCATTTACGGTTGATAGATTTCTGAATATAATCCTCAACAGCTTTTCTTGGGATTTTCCAGGTTTTACCGATTTTAAATGATTGTATGTCACCGTTTCTGAGCAAGGTATATAGGGTACTTTTACCAATATCCAGATATGCCATTACTTCTTCAAATTTCATAATGCTGTTATCATTTGTCATAATCGAT
>CALGTV010000071.1 GCA_937902395.1 uncultured Ruminococcus sp. | reverse complement strand
TTATATTATATCATATTTTTCTTTATTTGGCAAGCTTTATTTGGTATATCAATATAATTACAGAGCAATATTTTTATACATCAATTGGAGAAATCGTCAATTTTAAAAACATCTAAATTAAATTATATATTTTAATTTTCAAAATTTATATTGACCTTTTTAATAAATTGTGGTATAATAAGTATGATTATATCATTATAAGGGGGAATCTCCATGCATTACGAATCAACTTTTAATCTTCTTTCTCGCTACGGACAAGAACATGTACTCAGATATTACAATGAATTAACTGATACTGAGCGTTCTGAGCTTATATCTCAGATTGACGAAATAGATTTTTCTATTTTCGATTCGCTTAAACCTGAGAATCTTCATAATCACCAAAGGGGTGTTATTTCACCTCTTGAAGCTGTTACAATTAACGATATTGCTTCAAAAGGTGAAGAATATCTTAGTTGCGGATTATCTGCCATTAAAGAAGGCAAAGTAGCCGCTGTACTTCTTGCTGGTGGTCAAGGCACACGTCTTGGCTTTGATAAAGCTAAGGGAATGTTTAATATCGGTGTAAATCGTGAACTATATATATTCGAATGCCTTGTCAATAATCTTATGAAAGTTGTTGAACAGTCAGGAACATGGATTCATTTTGTTGTAATGACAAGTGAAATCAATAATAAGGATACTGTTGAATTTTTCGCTGAACACAATTATTTCGGCTACAACAAGGATTATGTTCATTTCTTTATTCAAGATATGGCACCTTGCGTGGATTTCAACGGCAAAATCCTTATGGAAAGCAAATCAAAAATTGCCGTATCTCCAAATGGAAACGGAGGCTGGTTCTCATCACTTGTTGCTTCCGGAATTTTTGATATTCTCAAATCTAACGGTGTAGAATGGCTAAACGTGTTTGCTGTTGACAATGTTTTACAGAAAATTGCCGACCCGATGTTTATTGGTGCAGTTATCAGCACAGGCAGTGATGCTGGAAGCAAAGTTGTTCCAAAGGTTTCTCCGGACGAAAAAGTAGGCGTTATGTGTCTTGATAACGGCAAACCTTCAATTATTGAATATTTTGAACTTTCAGATGAAATGAGAATACTCAGAGATAAGCAAGGAGAACTTGTCTATAAATATGGTGTAATTCTTAATTATCTTTTCAATATGAATAGTCTTATCGAATTGAACAAAAATAAACTTCCTATTCATATTTCAGAAAAGAAAATACCTCATATAGATGAAAACGGCACATATATCAAACCTGAACAACCTAATGGGTATAAATTTGAAACACTCATTCTTGATATGATTCATATGAACAAATCTTGTCTCCCTTATGAAGTTGTTAGAGGTAAAGAGTTTGCACCAGTAAAAAACGCAACAGGCACAGATTCAGTTAATACTGCACGCGACCTTTTGACTGAAAATGGTATTAGCATATAAACAGGGCTAAATTTTTACTACGTTTCTATCTTTGTGCAAAATAGACAAAGCGAATATGTGGAAAATATTAAATCACACAATTTTGCGTTATACACAAAAAAGGCTTTGACAAAATCGTTTTATTGTGATATAATATACATTAGGAATATATTTATAAATGAATTATGCTCTGGAGCTTATCTCTATTGAGCAGCGAAAGGAAATGCCATGTCAAAAATTATTGCTGTAACATCGGGTAAAGGCGGTACCGGAAAATCAACCGTGTGTGCCGGTCTTGGATACACTCTTGCAAAACAGGGGCACAGAACTCTCCTTATTGAATTGGATTTCGGTCTGCGCTGTCTTGATATTATGTTTGGTATAGAAAATGACATCAAATATGACCTTGGTGACGTTCTTAGCAAAAGAAAATCTGCTCTGGATGCTGTAGCACAAGTGCCTATGGCTTCAAATCTAAACCTTCTCTGCGCACCTAAAACTCTTACTGCCGTAACTGCCGAACAGATTGTTGAAATATGCCGTAGTGTAAAAAAATATTTTGAATATATTATTATTGACACTGGTGCTGGTATCAATTCTCATGTTTTCGAAATAGTTCAGCAAGCTAATTTGATTCTTGTTGTATCAACGCCTGATCCTGTCTGCATCCGCGATGCTTCTCTTATGTCTGACGAGTTTTACAACAGAGGAAATAAAAGCCAGCGTCTTATTATCAACAAAATCAGTAAAAAAGTTATTGGTGAAGCGCTTGTAAGCAATCTCGATGAAATTATAGATAAAGTCGGAGTTCAGCTTATTGGTGTTATTCCTGATGATTTCAAAACTACTGTTGCTACCGGTAAAGGAACTCCAATCCCTACAGATTCCTCTGCATTAAAAGCATTTGATGCTATTTCAAAAAGACTTGGCGGAGAATTTGTTCCTCTTACCGTTAAAACTTCCTGAGATGATATCTCGGATTTTAAATTTCTGATTATAAAAAATCCTAAAAGGAGAAAGGACAGAAAAATGAAGATTGCAATTATCGCCCACGACGCTAAAAAGGAGCTTATGGTACAGTTTTGCAGTGCTTACTGCGGTATACTTTCAAAACACTCTCTTATAGCTACAAATACTACAGGAAAGCAGGTCAGCGAAGCTACAGGTTTGCCTATCAAACGCTACTTAAGCGGACGAGGCGGTGCTGAGCAGATTCTCGCACTTTTGTCCTGCAATGAGGTTGACGTACTCCTGTTTTTCAGAGATCCTATTAATCCCAAGGCTAACGACCCTAATGATATGGATCTTTTAAGACTTTGTGATGTTCACAGCGTGCCTGTTGCAACTAATATTGCAACCGCTGAAGCTCTTATCCTTGCCCTTGAAAGAGGCGATCTTGACTGGAGACAGGCTGGAAATGTTCCAATATAACTTAAATTAAATCAACGTGATGCCGTTAATTACGGCATCCGTTTATTGTCCCATAAGGGACAATTTTCATGTTAATAAGAAAGGCTGATTTTATGGCTCTCAATATCAAACGTCCAAATGGTACAGAAGATGTAATTCCAAAAGACGTACACAAATGGCATACAATAGAAAAAATTGCACGTGATACCGCTGAAAGTTTTGGTTTTGGCGAAATTCGTTTTCCTACTTTTGAAAATACAGATTTGTTTCTTCGCTCTGTAGGAGAAACAACTGATGTTGTACAGAAAGAAATGTATACCGTCATGGCTAAGGAATCAAAGTTTACGCTTCGCCCTGAGGGTACAGCAGGTACTATTCGTGCCATGCTTCAGAATGGACTTCTCAATGAAGCACTTCCTCAGAGAGTATACTATATAACTTCCTGTTTCCGCCACGAAAGACCTCAGGCAGGCAGACTCCGTGAATTTCACCAGTTTGGTCTGGAAATGGCAGGAAGTGCATCCCCTGCTGCTGATGCAGAAGTCATTTCCCTTGCTCATACTCTACTTAACAGACTGGGAATAAAAAATATTGAACTATATATCAATTCTATCGGCTGTCCGACTTGTCGTGCGAAATATCATGAGGCTTTAAAAACTTATTTTGATGCCCGTAGGGATGAGCTTTGTGATACTTGCAAGGATAGACTTGTCAAAAATCCTATGAGACTTCTTGACTGCAAAAGTCCCATATGTCAGGAAATTGGCAAGGATGCTCCACTGATTATCGACTTTCTCTGTGAAGATTGCGGAAATCACTTTGAAAAGCTGAAAAGCTATCTTGGCAAGCTTGGTATAGATTACAAGGTCAATCCCAAAATTGTACGTGGACTTGATTATTATACCAAAACCGTTTTTGAATTTGTAACTACTGAAATCGGCGCGCAGGGTACTGTATGCGGCGGTGGACGTTACGACGGTCTTATTGAACAGCTTGGCGGTCAGCATACTCCTGCTCTTGGATTTGGTATGGGAATTGAACGTCTGCTTCTCGTTATGGATAAGCAGGGTTGTGACTACCTCACACCGAAAAAGTGTGATATTTACTTTGCAACTATGGGCGAAGCTGCTCTTGAAAAGGCAATGGAGCTTTCAAAGTCTCTCCGCGAGTACGGATATTTTGCAGAATATGACATGATGGGCAGAGGTTTAAAAGCTCAGATGAAATATGCAAATAAAATAGGAGCTGCATTTACCGTAGTCCTCGGCGACAATGAGCTTGAACAGGGTAAGGCTAAACTCAAAGAAATGGAAAAAGGCGACGAAACAGAAATTACTCTTGATGATAAATTTGCTGTTGTATTTGAAGAAATTTACTTTAATAAGATAATGGATGTTATGGACGGAGAATCTGCTGACGGAAATCTGTTCTCATTCATGGGAGGAGAGAACTAATATGGCTGATAATATGAAAGGCTTGAAAAGAACCCATTACTGCGGCGAAGTGACTGAAATTGGTGGAGAAGCTGTAGTATGCGGATTTGTTGAAAGAGTAAGAGATAAGGGCGGCGTTATTTTTATCGTTCTTCGTGATAGAACAGGTGTTGTTCAGCTTGCATTCAGCGATAAATCAGATCCTGCTGTATTTGAAAAAGCAGCTTCCTGCAAAAGCGAATATGTTCTTATGGCAAAGGGTGAAGTTATTGAGCGTGAAAGCAAAAATGATAAACTGAAAACAGGTCATGTTGAGATTTTTGTAAACGACCTTCGCATTCTTTCAAAGGCTCAAACTACTCCCTTTGAAATTACAAATGAGACAAAGGTAAATGAGGAGCTTCGTCTGAAATATCGCTATCTTGATTTGAGAAGAGCACCTCTCCAGCAGAATATCATTATGCGTCATGAAATTGCAAGAGTTACCCGTGAATACTTCTACGAAAACGGATTCCTTGAAATTGAAACGCCCATGATGATGAAGTCTACTCCTGAGGGTGCAAGAGATTATCTTATCCCCTCACGTATTCATCCCGGTAAATTCTACGCACTCCCCCAGTCACCTCAGATTTATAAACAGCTTCTTATGGTTGCTGGTTACGATAGATATATTCAGCTTGCACGATGCTTCCGTGATGAAGACCTTCGTGCTGACCGTCAGCCTGAGTTCACTCAGATTGACCTTGAAATGTCATTCGTTGAAGCAGAGGATATTCAGAATTGTGTTGAGGGATTTGTTCAGCGCGTATTCAAGGACGTTATGAACGTTGATGTTCCCCTTCCTCTGCCTCGTCTTACATTTGCAGATGCAATGAATCGTTATGGTTCTGATAAGCCTGACACACGTTTTGGTTTCGAAATTCAGGATATTACAGATACTGTAAAAGATATTGATTTTGTTGTATTCAAGAGCGCTATCGCTGAGGGTGGCTCTGTTCGTGCTATCAATGTAAAGAATGGTGCGGCTACATATACACGTAAGGAAATTGACAAACTTGTTGAGCACGCTAAAGGTATTGGTGCAAAGGGACTTGCATATATCCGCTGGGCGGACGAGCCTAATTGCAGCTTCAAGAAATTCCTTGCTGACAGTGAACTTGAAAAAATTTGCAGTGCTGTTGACGCTCATGAGGGTGACCTTGTGCTTATCTGTGCTGACAAGACAAAAACTGTTCTTTCAACTCTCGGTGCAATTCGTCTGATATGCGGTAAGAGACTTGAAGTAATTGACGAAAATCAGTACAACTTCCTTTGGATTACAGAAATGCCATTCTTTGAGTATGACGAGGATAGTGATGCTTGGGTTGCGGCACATCATCCCTTTACAATGCCTATGGATGAATGCCTTGAATATCTTGACAGTGATCCTGCTAAGGTACGTGCAAAGGCTTGGGATCTTGTTCTCAACGGTACTGAGCTTTCAAGCGGCTCTATGCGTATTACTGATTTTGAACTCCAGCAGAAGATGTTTGAGGCTCTCGGTATGACTGCTGAGGAAATCGAGACTAAGTTCGGATTCCTTGTTGAAGCTTACCGCTATGCTTCACCTCCTCACGGTGGAATGGGTATTGGACTTGACCGTCTTGCTATGATTATGTGCAAGGCCGACAGCCTCCGTGATGTTACAGCATTCCCAAAGGTGCAGAATGCAAGTGAGCTTATGTCTGAATGTCCCTCGTTTGTTGACAAGCCAAATCTTGATGTTCTCGGAATCGGTCTTTTAGAAAACGAATAATTAGAAAACGAATAACTAATAATCGCTTTCAGATTTCGGTCTGAAAGCGATTTTTTGGAGTAGATTATATGGAAAATCCCTTTAAATATTCTTTTGATAATAAAAGATATCATACCCTCAACTATTATTTAAAATCGCGATATGGAAAAAAACTATACAAGGCAGTTATTGACTGTGGTATGACCTGTCCTAATATCGACGGAACACGGGGATTTGGCGGCTGTATCTTCTGCGACGGTGGTAGCGGCTACTTTACTCAAAAGAATATTTCTGTTACAGAACAGCTTGAACTTGAAGTAGAACGAATCCGCGAAAAAAATGGTGATGTGCCTATTGTTGCCTATTTTCAGGCGAATACCAATACATATGCTCCAGTTGATAAACTCAGACAAATTTACAATGAAGCATTAAGATTCCCTGATATTTCGGGAATTTCTATCGGCACAAGAGCAGACTGTCTCCCTAATGATGTACTAGAATTGCTGTGTGAGATAAATTCATGTACAGAACTAACTGTAGAACTTGGTATGCAGACTGTCCACGAAAAAACAATTGATAAAATTAACAGAGGATATTCACATGAAGAATTTCTAAACGGATATTATAAACTGAAAAATCTTGGAATTCGTGTATGTCTGCATATTATTAACGGCTTACCCGATGAGACAGTTGAAATGATGATAGAAACTGCAAGACAGACGGCAAAACTCCACCCCGACGGTGTAAAACTGCAGATGCTTCACATAATAAGGGGGACAAAACTGGGAGATATTTATGAAAACATGTCATTTCCTCTATTAAGTCGTGAAGAATATATTGATATTATTGTACGTCAGCTTGAATTGTTGCCTCCTGAAACAGTAATTGAACGTATAACAGGAGACGGCGACAAATCAAAACTTATTGCACCGAAATGGACTATGGATAAAATTGCTGTTCTTGGCGGTATTGATAAGGCTATGGCTGATAGAAATATGTGGCAGGGAAAATTTTATAAAGGAGAATGACTTATGGATATAATTAAAATAGACAGAATGAAAGAATTAAATAAAATTCTTGCTAAAGCTGCTGACGCTTACTATAATACCGGTATGGAGATTATGTCCGACCGCGAATATGATACGCTTTATGACGAATTAGAAAGACTCGAAATGGAAACAGGTGTCATTCTCAGTGGAAGCCGCACTCAGAAAGTGGGATATGAAGTTTCCTCAGAATTAAAAAAAGTGAAGCATACCTCAAAAATGCTTTCCCTTGACAAAACCAAAAGTATATCTGAGCTGATAAGTTGGCTTGGTGAGAACGTCGGTTTTCTCAGCTGGAAACTTGACGGGCTTACTATCGTATTAACTTATGAAAACGGCAGACTAATACAGGCTGTAACCCGCGGAAATGGCGAAACGGGCGAAGACATAACTGCTAATGCACGCCATATCATCGGAATTCCTACTGCTATCCCATTTGATAAAAAACTTGTGATTCGCGGTGAAGCACTTATGAAGTACAGCGATTTTCAGCGCATAAATTCAAAAATTGAAGATAGTGCAAAATATAAAAATCCTCGTAATCTCTGTGTAGGAACTGTAAGAAATCTTGATTCAAGAGTTACTGCTGAGAGAAATATAAATTTCTTTGCATTTAATCTTGTTTCCGCTGAGGGATATGATGAAAATTCCTTTGCAGAGCGTCTGCAATGGCTTGCAAGCCTCGGATTCCAATGCGTTGACGGTGTGAAAATTACAAAAGATAACCTTGAAGAAACCGTAAAAAAATATGAATCAGCTATAACAGAAAATGAATTTCCATCCGACGGACTTGTACTTATGCTTGATGATGTGGCATATGGCATAAGTCTTGGTGAGACTTCTCATGCTCCAAGAAACGCAATTGCTTTCAAATGGCACGATGAAACTGCTGATACAAAGCTTCTGGAAGTGGAATGGTCAGCAAGCCGTACTGGATTGCTTAACCCTGTAGCTATTTTTGAACCTGTAGAGCTTGAGGGTACTACCGTTTCAAGAGCATCTGTACACAATCTCAGCATTGTAAAGCAACTTAAACTGGGTATCGGTGATATAGTTTCAGTATACAAAGCGAATATGATTATCCCACAGATTCTTGAAAATAAAACAGGTTCGGATAACCTTGAAATTCCCTGTGAATGTCCTGTATGTCATGGCAAAACTGAAATCAGAACATCAGATGAAGATGTTGAAACAATCTATTGCATTAATCCCGAATGTCCTGCAAAGCTTATCGGCAGATTTGAGCATTTTGTTCAGCGCGATGCTATGAATATTGTAGGACTTTCAACTGCCACAATTGAGACGCTTATTAACGTAGGAATTATCAGTGATTTCAAGGATTTCTACCATATCGACAACCACAGAGATAAAATTGAATCCCTTGAGGGTTTCGGTAAAAAGTCATATGAAAAGCTGTGGCAGGCAATTAATAACTCTCGAAAAACAGATCTTAGCCGTGTTCTATATGCAATGGGAATTTCTAATATTGGCAGAGCTGCTTCAAGGCTTATCTGCTCTGTTTATTCCTCCCCTGACATGCTCGAAAATCTTACAATAGAACAGCTTACTGCTATTGACACTATCGGTGATATTCTTGCAGGAGATTTTGTTAATTTCTTCAAAAATGAAAAAAATCTTAAAGAATATCGCGAATTGCTTGCAGAATTAGAAATATCTGAACCAGAAATGATTGAAACAGATTCTGCAATATCAGGAAAAACTTTCGTTGTAACCGGTTCTGTAAATATTTGGAAAAATCGTAATGATTTAAAAGTATTTATAGAATCAAAAGGCGGAAAAGTTGCTTCTGCTGTATCTTCAAAAACAGATTATCTTATAAATAACGACTCTACTTCAAATTCGTCTAAGAATAAGAAAGCAAAAGAGCTCGGAGTTGCAATTATTACAGAAGAAGAGTTTAAAAATATGTCTGAATAGCAGATTTATCGCAGAAATTAATTTTTCTGCGATATTTTTTATAAATTTTCAGCTTCCCTATTGACAAATGGAAAAAAATATGATATTATAGATATATGAACAGATGTTCATATAAAGATGATTGGAGACTGAAGCTGTTATGGAAAAAAATTATAATATTTTGAATCTGGGATGTGCTCATTGCGGCGGAAAAATTGAAGAAGCTATAAAAAAAATTGACGGTATTGAGGATGCTGTTCTTAATTTCCCAATGCGGAAAATTAAAATCAAAGGTGATATTACAGAAGAACTTCTAAATGAAATTAATCGGATTGCAGACAAAATCGAAGCAGGAGTTGAAATTATCCCCGATAGTCACGGGCATAACAACACTAAAGATGAAGATAACCACGAGCATCATTGTGAATGTTGTCACGACCATGAACATCATCACCACAGTCACAATGAAAAATCCAATGAGAAAAAAACTGTAAATATAAACATTCTCCTTTTCGTAGTTGGTATACATCTTTTTGTTGCTGCAATTGCTGTTCAGCACCTCACAAGTTTTTCGATGACTTTGTTGATTTATATTGCGGCGTATCTTCTCCTTGGCTTCAATGTCCTTACTCCTACGGTGAAAAATATCCTTAAAGGGAACTTCTTTGACGAAAACTTCCTCATGACCATTGCAACAATCGGAGCTTTTATACTTGGCGAATATTCTGAAGCTGTGGGAGTTGTTCTATTCTTCAAAATCGGTGAATTATTTGAAAACCATGCTGTAGCTAAAAGTCGTAAAGCAATTACAGATGTTGCTGCTCTTAAAGTTGAAAAAGCAACTGTTTTAAGAAACGGCGATTACATCAGTATTGACTCAGATGAAATTAAAGTCGGAGATATACTGCTGATTAAAACTGGTGAGCGTATAGCCGCCGACGGAATTATGGCAGACGGCGAATCAAGGCTTGATACATCAGCTATAAATGGAGAGCCTGTTCCGCTTACAGTTCGAAAAGGCGATAAGCTTATGTCCGGCTGTATAAATCTTGCAGATACTTTTACAATGGAAGTTACTGCGGCCGCTTCGGAATCTATGATTTCAAGAATTGCACAGGCAGTTGAAGATGCTACATCTCAAAAGCCACAAATAGACCGTTTTATTACGCGTTTCTCAAAAATATACACACCTGCTGTTATAATTATTGCTGTATTGACTGCCTTGCTTGGCTCAATTTTCACAGACAATTCACAAAAATGGATTTACTCAGCACTGACATTCCTTGTTATAAGCTGTCCATGTGCTTTGGTTCTCAGCGTTCCCCTTGCTTATTTTTCCGGAATTGGCGCAGCTTCAAAAATGGGAATACTTTTTAAAGGTGGAAATTCTCTTGAAGCTTTAGGAAAAGTCAGAACAGTGATTTTCGACAAAACAGGAACTCTCACAAGTGGAAGTTTTACTGTAACAGATATTCAGGTTTGTGATACTTACAAAGAAAATGAGCTTCTCAGAATTTGCGGAAGCTGTGAGCAGATTTCGACACATCCTGTTGCTGAAAGTATTACATCATATTGTAAAAATAGTGGCATCGAACTGTCTCAGCCGCAATCATCGGGAGAATTGGCAGGCAAAGGCGTTTATGCGATTCTGGATAATAAAAGTATATTATGCGGCAATAAAAAGCTTATGAGCGAAAAAAATATATCTATCCCACATATGTCTGAAATCACTCTCGGAAACGTAGTATACGTTTCTGTTAATGATAAAATCATAGGACGGATTGTGGTGTCGGATTCCGTAAAAAATACCTCGGCAGATGCAATTTCTCAGCTGAAAAAAATGGGAATTCACACAGTTATGCTTACAGGCGATAAAGCTGATAATGCAGATGCTGTAGGAAATTCAATTGGTATTGATGAAATAATAAGCGATCTCATGCCCGATGAAAAACTTGCTGAGCTTAACAGAATCCGCGAAAAAAGTGGTGCTGTGATGTTTATTGGAGACGGTATAAATGATGCACCTGTACTTGCGGGTGCAGACGTAGGCGGCGCAATGCAAAGCGGCTCTGATATCGCTCTTGAAGCCGCAGACGCTGTATTTATGAACAGTGAACCTACAGCAGTTGTTTCTGCCAAGAAAATTGCTGATAAAACATTGCGTATATCATATCAGAATATTATTTTTGCATTGGGAATCAAGGCACTGGTTCTCATTCTGGGTATATTAGGTTATGCGAATATGTGGCTTGCTGTTTTTGCAGATTCTGGAGTTGCAATGCTGCTTATTCTCAATTCAATAAGAACTCTTAAATTCAAAAAGGAGTAGATGTAATGAAAAATAAAAAGCATTTGCCTTTATATGGAATAGGACCAATATTGTGTCTTCCATTGGCAATAATAACATTCATATTGTTTTTATTAAGTTTAAACAATAAAATACCTACAACAAATTTTGGACAAATTATAAATACAATATTTTGGATTATAGGTATTGTGTTTATTATTGGAGCAATTGCATTGCTTATCGGTTGCGATACAGGTGGAAGATTGAGCACAAATATCATAGAAAACAGATTGAAAACAAATGGCTCATACCGATTTGTAAGAAATCCGCGTTATTCTACATTTTTACTTGTGGAAATAGGTTTAGCCTTTGTATGCCATAATTTATATCTGCTCATAATTCCCGTTTTATTCTGGATTGAAATGACTATAGTATTAAAAGAAACAGAAGAAAAATGGCTGACTAATCTTTATGGTCAGGAATATTTGGGTTATTGTAAACGTGTGAACCGGTGTATTCCATGGTTTCCAAAAATAAAATAGTTTCTCTTTAATCAAAAAAAGCGGCTAATGATTAATAATCAAAAGCCGCTTATATTTTTACATATTTGCAATCTGGTTTACAGCAGGGTCAATCCAATCGCCTTCGTAAAGCTCAATTGTTCCTTGGTCACAGTGCTTAGCAAGCTCAGGAGCAATAGGAATCTGTGCAATTACAGGAATTCCATATTCCTTGGCAATATCTTCAATGTGACTGTCACCATAAATCTTGTGCTTCTTTCCGCAGTCTGGACATTCAAAATAGCTCATATTCTCAACAATACCAATAATCGGGATATTCATAAGCTTTGCCATTTTTACAGCCTTTTCAACTATCATTGAAACAAGCTCCTGAGGAGATGTTACGATAACAATTCCGTCAACAGGAATTGACTGGAATACAGTCAGCGGAACATCGCCTGTTCCGGGGGGCATATCAACAAAAAGATAGTCAACATCTTTCCAGATTACATCTGTCCAGAACTGCTTTACAACTCCTGCAATAACAGGACCTCTCCATACAACAGGGTCGGACTCATTTTCAAGGAGAAGATTAATTGACATAACATCAATTCCCATTTTGCTCTTGCTGGGAATGATACCAAACTCGCATGCATCAGCTTTACCGTGGATACCAAAAGCCTTAGGAATTGAAGGACCTGTAATATCAGCATCAAGAAGACCGACATTATTGCCCATTCTCTGCATACCCACAGCAAGCATTGAGGAAACCATAGTTTTACCTACGCCGCCCTTGCCGCTGACAATTCCAATTACCTTGCCGATTTTACTCATTTCATTAGGCTTTTCGATAAGGCTTTGAGGCTCTTTTCTGCTTGCGCAATCACTTCCGCAGGTAGAGCAGTTGTGTGTACATTCACTCATTTTCAAAACTCCTTTAATATTAATCTTTACTTATATATTATATCCTATTTTCAGGGATTAGTCAATATAGACGTTATAAACCGCACAAAGCCTTATATTAGCAGACTTTGTGCGGGATTTATTTTATTTGAGATTGATATACTGTGTAATATCGTCTCTCATGCGGATAACTTCACGGCGAGCTGCCTTTGCAAAATCACGCTCATCACAGCCCTCTTTCTGATATGCACACATAACAGCACGACTGGAATTTACGATAGCGCCAAGACCGTTCTCATCAAAACCGCCCTTTAAGCCTTCAGCTCCACCACCCTGCGCACCATAACCTGGAACAAGGAACATTGTATGAGGAAGTCTTTTTCTCAGCTCTGTAAGCATTTCAGGGTATGTAGCGCCAACAACAGCACCTACTGCAGAATAGCCATACTTACCAATTGTATCAGCGCCCCACATTTCGCAAAGGTCGCCCATTTTTGCATAAATAGGTGTACCGTCCTCCAGCTTTAAATCCTGTAATTCTCCGCTTGAAGGATTTGAGGTCTTAACAAGCACATAAATACCTTTGTCCCTTTCCTTGCAAACTTTAAGGAGAGGAGCAATTCCGTCTGTACCAAGATAACCATTTACTGTGAGAGCATCAGCACCAAAAGCCTCAGATACATTTTCACCTACTGCTGTAGTTCCAAGGTGTGCATTTGTATAAGCTTCCATTGTTGCGCCAATATCGTTACGCTTACCGTCGGTAATAACAAACATACCATTGAGCTTTGCATAACGGATAGTTTTTTCAAGAGTTCTTATACCATAGTGTCCGTACATCTCATAATATGCAGCCTGTGGCTTGATAGCGGGAACTATATCGTGGATTTCGTCGATAATAGCCTGATTGAAGTCATAAATCGCTTTAGCAGCTGCTTTGAGTGTAAGTCCATCCTGTTCAAGATAACGTCTGCGGATAAACTCAGGAACGTATTCAAGCTTTGGATCAAGACCTACTACCGTAGGATTTTTCATTTCAATGATTTTCTCAATAAGTCTGTCAAATGACATTTTTATTCCTCCTGTAATATATATTTTATGGCATAAGCCTATTTATCTTGCGTCATATCTGATGACACCCTTTGAAATTGTAACAAGCGCCTTTCCTGTCAATGTCTGTCCCTTGAATACAGTATTTTTGGATAAGGAATGAAGCTTTTCAGGGTCAACAGTCCATTTTTTGTTTATGTCAGCAATTACAAGGTCGGCTGTACTGCCCTTTTCAATTGCGGGTGTATCAAGACCCAGTATTTTTCTCGGATTTACACACATAAGCTCAACCAGCTTTTTCAGCGTAATTTCGCCAGTGTGATACAAAGCTGTGAGAGTTGCCGCCAGAGATGTTTCGAGTCCAAGAACACCGTTGGGAGCTTTTTCAAAATCAGCCTTTTCCTGTGGAGCGTGAGGTGCATGGTCGGTTATGATACAATCAATTGTACCGTCCTTTATACCCTCGATTATAGCCTTTACGTCATCATCTGTACGCAACGGCGGATTCATTCTGTAGTCTGCATCACGTTTTTCCAGAAGCTTATCTGTAAACATAAAATAATGGGGAGCAGTTTCGCAAGTTACTTTTACGCCCTGTGATTTAGCAAAACGAATCATCTCAGTACTACCCTTTGTGGAAACATGACAAATGTGTATTCTTGCGTCAACAGAATGAGCAAGTATCATCTCACGGGCTGTTATGTAATCCTCAGAGGCCCTGTCCATACCTTTTACGCCAAGCTTTTCGGAAATTTTGCCCTTATTCATAATACCGCCGTTAATTATACTTAAATCCTCACAGTGAGAAGCTACAAGAAGTCCGTTTTCCTTTGAAAGTTCAAGTGCCTTGCGCATCATTTCTGCATCCTCAACAGGTCTGCCGTCATCGGAAATACAGATACATCCTGCATTTTTCAGAGCATTATAATCGCAAAGACCATTTCCGTTCATGCCGCCTGTAATACAGCCAACTGGATAAACATCAACTCCTGTATTTGCGGATTTATCAATAACATAGCGTATCGTATCAGGATTATCGCAGATTGGATTTGTGTTAGGCATAGCGAGCACACCTGTAACTCCCCCTGCAAGAGCAGCTACGCAGCCTGTCTCTATTGTTTCTTTATGAGTAAATCCAGGGTCGCGTAGATGAACATGCATATCAAACAACGATGGCATAAGCACCAAGCCTGTGCCGTCTATAATTTCATCAGCTTTGATATCAATATTTTCTCCCACATCCGCAATTTTGCCGTCCATGATAAAAACGTCAGTTAAGACATCGTTTTTCACATCGACGGCACGAATATTTTTTATTAAAATTGATGACATAAGCTCCTCCTTTTTGTCAGTCAGTAAAAACCAAATAAAAGCCTGTCCGGGATTCAGACAGGCAAATCATCTGTTATGCCTGCAGCATCATAAACTGACTAACAGGGATTATCTACAATACTATTATAACATACAAAATTTGAAATGTAAAGACTTTCAGCGTTTCTTTTTCTTGGATTTTTTCTTTTTCTTACTAAAAATCAATTTCATCAGAGTGATTCCAATAACGGCACCTGCACTCAAAGCAATTTCGGCGATTTCCTGCTTATCTGATTTCGGGCTATTCTGCGCTGTGTGTATATCTTTTAATTTTGCATTTCCTATTGCCTTATCCGTGCCAAATCCAAATGAGAATTTTTCAGTTTCCTTGCTGTATTCCATATTATTCCTCCATTTTAGGCCCAGCAATAAGGAACTTTATTTTCTTGCCCTCATCGCTGAACATCTTTTCATGCTCAGTAATAAAGTTTTCAATTCCTATTTCGCTGTGAAGGTCAAATGTTTTAAATTTGATAATGAATCCTGCCTCTTCAAAATATTCAAAGGATTCTTCAAAAAGTTCATCATCATCTGTTTTAAACCAGATTTCACCCTTTAAAAATTTTTTATAGTTCAAAAGCTGTCTTGTATGGGTAAGACGGCGTTTTTTATGCTTTCCCTTAGGCCAGGGATTACAGAAATTAATATATATTCTGTCTGCTCTGTCGTTTTCATCCCAAGCTAAATCCAGACGTTCAATATTTTGGATTGCTATACGAACATTATCCGGATTACGCTCTACCGCCTCGTATGCAGTTTCAAGCTTTCTTTTTGCAAGGACAAGCATTTCGTTTTTTATGTCCATAGCGATAAAGTTTATTTCGGGATGTGCAGGAGCTGCCTGTGAAATAAATCCGCCCTTTCCACAGCCTAACTCCACATACAATGGATGTTCAGGTTCAGGGAAAAGTTCTGTCCATTTTCCTTTTTGTTCTGTGGGGGATTTTACGTAAAAATTGCAGGCTTCAAGCTCGGGCTTAGCCCATGGTTTATGTCTTATTCTCATAAAAACTCCTTAATAAAATATTATATATTAATTATACCACATCTTAGAAAATTTTCCAACCCCTTTTTGAAAAAATTTAAAGAGTTGACATTTTAATTTTAATATGATATAATATTTATATAAAATTACAATCACATCTTTAATATAAAGGGAATGGGGTAAATTATGAAAAAAATCATTAGTGGTATTGTTACATTGACAATTATAGGTTCAATAATGACAGCTTGCGGTAAGGATGATGAAACTACTAAAGAAACAGATACAGCAGTTACACTTGAAGCAAATGAGGAAATCAAGGTAACTGATACAAAAGAAGCTTCAACAGAAACAAATGAAATAGAAATAGATTTTGATGAAAGTAAAACTGTTTCTGACACTGAAAAAGAATCTGAAAATAAATCTTCTGAGAATAAGAGCGAAATGGAAACTAATGAAAAAGGCTTTGTAAAGACATTATATGCATATTTTGAAGCCTTAAATGAAAGCGACTATGAAAAAGCACTAAAATACTTTTATCCAACTGAAATTGTTGACGGACTTATTGAAGTTTCTGAAATCCAGAACACAGATTTAACAGCTCTTGTTGCCTCTGATATTGAAGCTAAAAGTTATGAAATAACAAATATTGAAATTGAAAGTGAAATATTTAATGATGACCTCAACGAATTATCTGATACCATGAATCAGATGTATTATGTTGTTGACACTGTAAAAAATTATGATAAAGATATAGATTCAATGAGCGAAGAAGAATTAACAGAAATACAAAACAAAATAATGAATATTGAGGAGAATGAAGTTGAGAAGAAATATACAGTTACAGAAGGATACGATATAACTGTAAACTATCTTGTTGACGGTGAACCTGATGAGGATTACTTTTATGTATTTAATGTAGAGGGCGATGGCTGGATGCTCCAAAACTCCATGAGAAAATACATAAAAAATTCAAGACAATCTTCCGCAAATGCCGACTCTAAAACAATAATAATTGCTTATAATACTGCATTGACAGAATTAGATGAAATGGGTGCTAATCTTAGTGGAACATTCATTTTATGCTCTGACGAAAGCAAAAACTATAATGTTCCTGACGATTTTTCAATTGATGAGATTAATGAGATAGTTGGATATTATTATACTTTTGAAGAAGATTGTAAATATTTCGTTATTATTAGTAACGGTGTATGCCATTATTGTGCTGTTTCTGCTTTTGAAGATACGGTAGGCACGTATCCGGTTTCTGCAATACCCAAAAGCTGTAATCAGGGAACGCTTGAAACAGAAGAAGTTCCCGACATTAGTGATTACACATTTGACGAAATCTACGAAACAGCGAAAAACATTGTGAAATAAACCCAAATAAGCGGTATTCCAATTCGGAATACCGCTTTAAAATTAGTCTGCTATAAATGCCGCAAACGCCTTGTATGCCATATACAAATCAAGCTTTGAAATAACTTCATAAGGTGCGTGCATAGAAAGTACAGGAACGCCCATATCAATTGTATCAACATCGAGATTTGCAATATATGCCGCAACTGTACCGCCGCCGCCTGCATCGACTTTTCCCAGTTCGCCAGTCTGCCATATAACATTTTTATCGTTCATAAGTCTGCGAATTCTGCCTGCAAACTCTGCTGATGCATCGGATGTACCAGATTTCCCACGTGAACCTGTGTATTTTGTAATACATACGCCTTTGTTTACATATGCTGCATTGTTTCTCTCGTTTACCTCAGGGAATGTGGGATCAAAGGCAGCGTTTACGTCTGCTGAAAGACACTCAGAGGCAGAAAGTACATCTCTGCCCTTGGCTCCGAGAGCTTCTGCAATATCTTCAATGAAATATCTGAGATAAGACGAACAAAGACCGGTATTACCGTCACTGCCTGTTTCTTCCTTGTCCGTGATAACGGTTACGCTTGTATATTTGGGAGTTTTCGCCTCAAATGCAGCCATAACCGAGGGATAGGCGCAAACTCTG
>CALGTV010000070.1 GCA_937902395.1 uncultured Ruminococcus sp. | reverse complement strand
CGACTTTTGTACCAGTTTTGTTTTTCCCTCCCTTTTGCCCCGTAGGTGTTCCTCTCTGGTGATAAATTACCCTTTTATATTTATTATAAACAGAAAATGTAAAGTTTAAAATGTTACAGCGTAGTAGTGGTGATGCCTGCATCGCCCCGAATAATCAGCATTTACACGGGCTCTCGCCCGTCGGACTGCCAAAGGTAGCCCCTACAAAAATGAGGTCGAAATTACACAATATCTAACTTCTGACCTCTAACTTCTAATTTCTAAATGGAGTACAATAAATGTTTAAAAAAATATTGATTGCTAACCGCGGAGAAATTGCGGTACGTATAATCCGCGCCTGCCGTGAGCTTGGTGTGCGCTGTGTTGCTGTGTATTCCACCGCAGACAGAAACGCCCTCCACGCGCAGATTGCCGATGAAGCGATATGTATAGGCCCTCCTGCCACCAAAGACAGCTACCTCAATATGAACGCTGTAATTCAGGCGGCTGTAAACGTAGGCGCAGAGGCTATCCACCCTGGCTTCGGATTCCTTTCCGAAAATGCGGAATTTGCAAGACTTTGCGAGAAAAACGGAATCGTTTTCATCGGTCCGTCATATAAATCTATCGAAATGCTTGGCGATAAGGCGGCGGCTAAGGAGACTATGGCGGCGGCTGGAGTTCCTGTTATCCTGGGCTCAAAGGGCGCTGTAAAGGATATTGCAGATGCTAAGAAAATTGCCGAAAAATGCGGATATCCCGTACTTGTCAAGGCTTCCGCAGGTGGCGGCGGCAGAGGCATACGCCGCGTTGATTCCCCCGATGACCTTGAATCCCAGATTGTTGCCGCACAGCAGGAGGCTCTTGCTTTCTTCGGCGATGATACCGTATATATCGAAAAATTCCTTGTGAATCCCCACCATGTTGAAATTCAGATTATGGCGGATAAAAAGGGAAATACAATCTATCTTGGCGAGCGTGACTGCTCCATGCAGCGCCGCAACCAGAAGATTCTGGAGGAGTGCCCCAGCCCCGTTGTAAGCCCTGAGCTCCGCGAAAAAATGGGCAAGGCGGCTGTTACAGCGGCTAAGGAGTGCGGATATTACAACGCAGGTACTATTGAATTCCTCGTTGACGAAAACCGCGACTTCTACTTCATGGAAATGAATACGCGTATTCAGGTTGAGCATCCTATAACCGAGGAAGTTACAGGCTTTGACCTTGTAAAAGCGCAGATTGAAGTTGCGGCTGATATGCCACTCCGCGTTTCACAGGAGGATGTTAAGCTTACAGGCCATGCTATCGAGTGCCGTATAAACGCTGAAAATCCCGAGCTGAACTTCCGTCCCTCACCTGGCACTATAAACGCTCTTTACGTCCCCGGAGGCCCCGGTATACGCATTGACAGCGCGGTTTATCAGGGATATACAATCACTCCCTACTACGATTCTATGATAAGCAAGCTTATAGTTCACGGCGCTGACAGAGATGAAGCTATCCGCAAGATGAGATGGGCATTGTCGGAGTTTATCGTTGACGGTGTTGATACAAATATTGATTTCCAGCTTGAAATTATAAAACAGCCCGAATTTATCGGCGGAAATTACGATAACGGATTCCTTACAAGATATATGGAATCACGGAAGTAAGGCGGTGAATACAGATGTTTGAAGATTTTTTTAAGGTTGTAAAGCACCGCTTCAACGGCGGTGAGGAGGAGGAAACCGTCCCCTCATTCAAATGCCCCAGATGTCAGGGAGTTGTATCTCTTGAACGCTACGAGGACATGATAAGAGTGTGCCCAAATTGTAACTATCACGGCAGACTGACCGCAAGAGAACGTATTGCCGTAACTTTCGACAAGGACAGCTTCGAGGAATTCGACAGCAGTATGATAAGCTGCGACCCCATAAGCTTTCCCGAATATCCCGAAAAGCAGGAGGAACTGCGCGAGGCTACAGGGCTTAACGACGCCATTGTAACAGGTACAGCTCTTATAAAGGGACATAAGGCTGTTGTAGGCGTTATGGATTCCAGATACATGATGGCTTCAATGGGAAGCGTTGTAGGCGAAAAAATCGCCCGTGCCTTTGAGTATGCAACGGAGAATAATCTCCCTGTAATCATGTTTACCGCCTCAGGCGGCGCACGTATGCAGGAGGGCATAGTATCTCTCATGCAAATGGCTAAGACATCGGGAGCAGTAAAGCTCCACAGCGACAACGGCGGACTTTATATAACAGTCCTCACTGACCCCACAACAGGCGGAGTTACCGCAAGCTTTGCATCTCTGGGCGATATAATCATAGCTGAGCCGAAAATACTCATTGGCTTTGCAGGCAGACGAGTTATAGAAAGCACCATGAAGCAGAGACTTCCCGAGGATTTCCAGCTTGCAGAGTTCATGCAGGAAAAGGGCTTTGTGGATATGATTGTTGAAAGAAAGAAAATGCGTGTTACTCTTGCATCGCTTCTTGCAATGCACACGCAGGAAGAAAAGGAGGTCTGAGCTTTGGAAAACAATAAAACAGCATGGGAGCGCCTTGCTCTTGTTCACACAAAGGGCAGACCGACTGTAAGGGACTATATTCCGCTTATTTTCACGGATTTCCATGAAATGCACGGTGACCGCTACTACGGCGACGACCACGCAATAATCGGCGGAATTGCACGTCTTAACGGCAGACCTGTCACAATTATCGCGCAGGTAAAGGGCAGAGACCTCAATGAGAACAAAGACTGCAATTTTGCAATGCCTCTCCCGGAGGGCTACAGAAAGGCTCTGAGGCTTGCAAAACAGGCTGAGAAGTTCCACAGACCTGTTATATGCTTTATAGATACCCCAGGCGCATACGCAGGCATGGCGGCTGAGGAACGCGGTCAGGGCGAGGCTATCGCCAAAAATATAGCTGAGTTTATGACATTGCGTACACCTGTTATATCAATCGTTCTCGGAGAGGGCGGAAGCGGCGGCGCTCTGGCTCTTGGTGTGTGCGATGAACTGGCTATGCTGGAGAATGCGCAGTACTCTGTTGTATCTCCCAGAGGCTTTGCAAGTATTCTCTGGAAAGACGCGTCCCGTGAGGAAGAAGCATGCAATATAATGCAGGTTACAGCCGATGATATGGTACGTCTTGGAGTAGCAGAAACGATTATTGAAGAGCCTCTCGGAGGCGCACATAACGATTTAGACAAAATTTCCGAAAATATTAGAGAATATTTGTCACTCAAAATTGAAGAAAAATGTCAAAAAGATATTGACGAATTGCTAAAAGCAAGGTATACTAAGTACAGGAAGATTGGCGAATTCACAGAATAGCCGATTCTAAAAAATATAAACGGGCTTAATGTCCGAAAAACAAAAATTAGGAGGAAAAAAACATGGTATTTGACAAGGTTAAGGAGCTTATCGTTGATCAGCTCGGAGCAGATGAGGACGCAGTTACATCTGAGGCAAGCATTCAGGACGATCTCGGTGCAGATTCTCTTGATATCGTAGACCTTATCCAGACAATCGAGGATGAGTATGATCTTTCTATTCCTGATGAGGCTGTTGAGAGCATCAAGACAGTAGGCGACATTGTTGCTTATATCGAGAACAACGCAGAGGTTTAATCCATGCAAGAAAAAATCCCTTCGGGGATTTTTTTATTATGAGTAACTGTTTTATAAAATAATAACAAAAAGGCGGATATTTCATCCGCCTCTTCATTTATAATTCTTAATTATTCATTCCAAGCTCAATAGCTCTGAAATTGTTTGCAATAAGCTGTGCCTTTGTGGGAGGTACAACCTTTTCGATACACTTCTTCATTGTGTCAAGTGTAAAGATACCTGTCTCTTTCATCAGCTTGCCGAGAAGAATGATATTTGAACCGCCCTTGAGCTCGTTGGAATCTGCAAGCTCTGTGGAGGGAATTGCAAATATTTCAATATCTGTACGTGTGCACTCGCTTTCAATAAGTGTGCTGTCATAGAATACCTTACCGCCTGGCTTTACGTCATTGACAAACTTGTCAAATGAGGGCTGATTCATAGCAATAAGGATATCGGGATTCAGTACAAGGGGTGAACCGATAGGCTCATCTGAAATACATACGGAGCAGTTAGCTGTACCGCCGCGCATTTCAGGGCCGTAAGAGGGAAGCCATGAAAGCTCCTTATTGTCAAGAAGTCCGCAGTATGCAAGGATTTTTCCGGCGAAGAGCACGCCCTGTCCGCCGAAGCCTGCAAGAAGAATTTCTGTAGCTGCCATTATTCATTGCCCTCCTCTGTAGTGTCCTTGTATACTCCAAGGGGATAATAGGGAATCATCTCGTCCTGAAGTCTCTTTATTGCCTCTGTGGGAGTAAGTCCCCAGTTTGTAGGACAAGTTGAGAGAACCTCAACGATAGAGAAGCCCTTCTTTGCCTTCTGTGTCTCGAAAGCCTTTCTGATAGCCTTCTTAGCGTCACGGATATGGGGAACGCTGTCAACAGCAACACGGTGAGCATAAGCAGTACCTGTGAGAGTTGAAAGCATTTCGCATACTCTTACGGGATAGCCTGCAAGCTGTGGGTCACGGCCGAAAGGTGTAGTCTGTGTAACCTGTCCGGGAAGTGTTGTAGGAGCCATCTGTCCGCCTGTCATGCCGTAGATTGTATTGTTGATGAAGATAACAACAATATTCTCGCCTCTTGTAGCAACGTGAACAGTCTCAGCAGTACCGATAGCAGCAAGGTCGCCGTCGCCCTGATATGTAAATACAAACTTATCGGGATTTGTACGCTTAACGCCTGTAGCAACAGCAGGAGCGCGTCCGTGGGGAGCTTCAATCATATCGCATCCGAAATAGTCATAAGCCATAACGGAGCATCCAACGGGGCATACGCCCACTGTATCGCCCTCGATACCCATTTCGTCCATAACCTCAGCAACAAGTCTGTGAACGATACCATGAGTACAGCCTGGGCAGTAATGTGTAGGAACATCAAGGAGTGACTTTGGTCTTTCAAATACAACAGCCATTATTCAGCACCTCCGACTTTTTTGATTTCTGCCAGAATTTCAGCAGGATTGGGAATAACGCCGCCTGTACGTCCGTAGAACTCTACGGGCTTTGAGCAGTTGATAGCAAGCTTGATATCATCAATCATCTGTCCCATGGACATTTCAACGCTGAGGAGCTTCTTAGCGCTCTTAGCAGCCTCGTTAAGCTCTTTTACAGGGAAAGGCCACAGTGTCTTAGGACGGAAAAGTCCAGCCTTTATGCCCTGTGCTCTTGCCTCGTTTACAGCGGATTTTACAACTCTTGCAGTTGCACCGAATGCACAAAGGAGAATATCGCAGTCCTCTGTGAGATAGAGTTCAGCGTCAGTCTCGTTTGCCTTAATAGTCTCATATCTTGCAAATCTGTCAGCAACGGACTTTTCAAGCTCATCGGGCTTGAGGTAGAGGGAGTTTACAATGTGGTGCTCTCTCTTGCCCTTGTGTCCGTCAGCAGCCCAGCTGCTCTTGTCTGTGGGATTTGCGCTGATTTCGGGGAATGATACAGGCTCCATCATCTGACCAAGAAGACCGTCAGCAAGAATCATAGCAGGTACGCGGTACTCATCAGCCTTATCGAAAGCCTTTACAACCATGTCAACCATTTCCTGAACGGAAGCGGGAGCAAATACAAGGAGGTGGAAGTCACCGTGACCGAGAGCCTTTGTA
>CALGTV010000069.1 GCA_937902395.1 uncultured Ruminococcus sp. | reverse complement strand
CTACGCCTCGGTGGACTTTCACCACAGAGCATTGATATGCCCGTCATACTTAAAAAAGGGTATCGGATTGAAGCCGATACCCTTATATTGTTATATAAACATTGTGCTGATGCCGTGTTCACGTGCATAACGCTCCGCTCTGTTCCGATTCACCTGCTTGAGTATTTTCAGTGTAAGCTTATGACCTTTCTTGATATTGGTCTGATTATAGTCAACACCTTCGAATTCGGCGATTTTTATATTGAAAATATTTTCGCAGCCATAAAACGCGTCATCTCGTATATCCTTTGTCTGAACACTAAGTTTTATATCAGTAAGCCTTCCGCAGCCGTAAAATGCCCAGCTGCCAATTGATTTAACTGACTGGGGGATAGTGATTTCCTCAAGAGATTTACACCATGAAAATGAGCTTTCACCGATCGAAGTGACAGAATCACCTATTATTATTTTCTTTAAGCCATAGCATTCAGAAAATGCAGCGTTGCCGATAGCTTCGATATTGTCAGAAATAACTACACGATTAAGATTTCGGCAAGCATAGAATGAAAGGTCGCTGATGCGCTTGATTTGTGGAGGAAAAATAAGTTTGCGCACTGAACTGCATCTGCCAAATGCGCCTTTTGAGATAGTTTTAAGAGAATTAGGAAAATTAAGCTCCTTGATTCTCTGGCATTTCAGAAATGCATTTTCACCTATTGTTTCAAGGTTTTTGGAGAAAATAATCTCCTCGAGATTTACACAGTGGGCAAATGCGAAACGGTCGATAATTTTTACACTATCAGACATTATAATTGTTTTTGCCGATTTGTTACCTCTAAATGCATATTTGCCTATTGTCGTGATCGTGTCGGGGATATGTACAACTTCGTTTGTGCCAATGTACTTTATAAGGAGAGTCCCGTTCTTGCCAAGAGCCATATTGTTAATATCATCGATTTCGACAGTCTCAACCTGTTCGATATCTTTATCATTATAAAGTTCAACAAATTTTTCGCGGCTTATCTGGGATTTTGTTGATTTTTTATCAATAATTTTCTTTTCCTGTATTACCACAATAGGAGGCTTGATATTATTTTCCTGCTTCTTTTCAGTCTTTTCCGGAAGCGGTATTTCAAGCATTTCTCTCCTTTTGGGAGGATTCTTTACAATTTCGTTGATGTTGATCGATTTTTTATTGTCAGTTGGATTTTCTATGAATGCCTCAGGCATGATGTCATTTGTGCATTTTTTCTCGGCAGGAATTATAATATTGATTTCTTCTTGAATAATTGCTTTGTTTTCGTTCTCGTATTTGGTTTGTTTTTGGAGGTGTTCCTCGTCTTTTTCCATATTTTTAAGAGATTCTTTTGTTTTTTCTTGGGTTATTACTTCGTTTTTAGGAGAATCCTTGGTTATTTCTTGAGTTTTTGCTTCGTTTTTAGGAGAGTCCTTTGTTTTTTCTTGAGTCATTACTTCTTTTTTAGGTGAATCTTTAGCTTTTTCTTGGTTTTTTGTTTCCGATTTTGCGATTTCTACATTTTTTTCTGCTGTTTCTTCTGACACAACTGAATTTGTAGTGGTAATCATACTACTTTGTTTCTTGATTTCAGAATCACCTTTAGCAGCTTTATGTACTCTAACAATTTTGTTTACCTTCATCTTATATACACCTCATAGGGTAAAAATTTAAAAAATAATAATTACATCAATATAATTATAGCATATTTCTTAAAAAAAGGCAAGAAAATATTTACAATAGCAAATAATTTTGTAATATATCACCAATCATATCAGTTTATTTGTCTAATTCGCCAATAAGATAAATATTATGTTTTATATACATAAATAAAATAATCCCTATTGTTTTGATTTCAATAGGGATTAGATTTGATAAACCTTTAAAAGTTAAATCAATATGTTTCATTTCTTAGATATTTGGATTTTTTTTCACGCTTTGTTTCGTACATTTTCTTATCAGCTTCGGTTACGAATCTGAACAAGTCTTCATCAACTTTTGGTACAGCAATAACATATCCTGTAGAAGCTGACAATATGTAATCACTTTGGGATGTATTGTTATATAGACAGATATTTTTTTGAATATTTGCTGTCAAAGCCTGAGCATCTTCGTCGCTATAGTCAGCTGCAAATACGATAAATTCATCCCCGCCAAAACGACAGTAAATCTCTTTATTAACACATGTATTGTCTAGTATGCTTGCAATTGCGCGAATAGCTTCATCACCTACGGCATGACCATAGGTATCGTTTATAACTTTCAATCCATCAAGGTCAAGGAACATAAGCATAACATTTCGTGAAGTTTTTGCACAATCTCTGAAAACATCATTGGTGGCATTTACAAAACCGTTGCGGTTGTATATGCCGGAGAATGTGTCCTGTATATACAAGTTTTTCAGTTTTTGTACGGCACTGTCAAGAGCGTTGATTTTCCGTATATTTTCCAGCGAATTATTAATTGTTATGCACCAAGCTTGAAAAAGGGCATTGTGAAGAGAAAGGGGACAGTCATTTATTGCAAGATATCCGAAACAACGTTGGCGAAAATGTAGAGGAACTATGTAATAATACTTTGAATTTTTTGAATTATTCGCAATGTCAGGCAGTATTTTATCTATAGTTATTTCAGGGACATTGTAAAATTCTCCGTTAATATATGCTATTGAAACTGTAATTTCATGTTCGTATTTTTCTGGAATTATTTCATCTTCTGAAATATCTACAACTATATCCTTGAACTGAAAATCCCAGTTTTTGTTAAGGCAAAAGTAAAATTCACCAGGATTTATAAATTTTACAAAGCTTTTTAACGAATCAATATAGTTTTTTAAATTATCTGCACTGCTGAGAGCACATGCGAGACTATTAAACATAGACATGTAATGATTATTCAATTCTATGCGATTAAAGTTTGCAATATTAGCTTCTTTATATGCAATTACTTCATGAGTTCTACATTTTTTACATCCACAGCTTTCAGTGAATTTTGCAGACATATTGAGCATCATACTTTCACTTTGTAGCGAATTATTAAATTTATTGTAAAGCATTTCGCAGGCGAGTTCTCCAGAATGAACAAGGGGACGTTTTACAGAAGTAAGCTCAACTCTTAGATTGTATCTGTCAAAAACATCATCAAATCCTGATACGGCTACATCGTCAGGAACTTTTATGCCTGCTGTATGAAGTTGATTTACAGCAGAAACTGCCATTACATCATTGGCACATATTATAGCTTGAGGCAATTCCTGATCGCTTTTCAAGAAAAAATCAATAGCCTCTCTGCCAGAATCACTGCGGAAATCACCATAGTATATACGTTCGGATTCGATATTAAGTCCGTGTTCATCGAGTACTTCGCGAAAAGCTTCTATTCTGTCAGCGCTTTCAGGATTGTCTAATGGACCTGAAATATAATTGAATTTGGTGAATTCATGCACATTTATAAAATGTTCTGTTATTTCTTTCATTGCGGAATGGTTATCAATTCCGATATGTATAAGTCCTTCAACATCGTTATCCATACTTACGGCAGGAATTCCTGCATTTTTTATACGTGATAGTATATCATCGACAACAGGTGGACAATCTATAGTATTGGTAAGAAGAATAGCACCGTCGAAGCTATTGAAATCAGGAAGCTTAAAAATATTCATTTCACCTGCGTCATGACCGTGATTATCTTTCATGCCAGTGAATGAAACGAATGTATAACAATCGAAATTTAATTTTGATGCGGCTACTCGTATTCCGTTGAGTATACTGCTTTGATAGGTTTCATCTATTCCTGCAACGATAACAGCAATTTTTCTCTTTATCAACAAATTCACCTCCTATATTAAAAACGAAATGAATTATAAAAAATTCACAATAAAAAAACACATCAACATAACATCTATAAATATTATACAACAAATAAACAAAAAAATCAATAGTTTTTGCAATTTTAATTTCTTTAACAAAATTAATATTCAATTCATCTAATTATACGAGCTGTAGAATTATATAATTATTTCACAGCCAATAAATTATTCTATTTTAATTGTGCGAATTGCTTTAAAATCCAAAAAAATTATGTCAAAAATCAATAAAATTCGTCATTTAGCCGAAATTCAACAAAGCCGCTTTGTCGATATTGACAAAAGTCAAAAATATGTTATACTATTATGTAGGGAATGTTTGATTTTTAGAATATTTTCGGAAATGGAGCGTAATAAATGAGAAATATCTGGCATGATATAAACCCAAAAAGAATTAATCCGGATACTTTTTACGCTGTTATTGAAATCAGCAAAGGAAGTAAAATTAAATATGAACTTGATAAGGAAACGGGATTTATAAAAATGGATCGTATTCTTCACACTTCAACTCATTATCCTGCAAATTATGGTTTTATTCCACGTACCTATTCCGATGATAATGACCCGTTAGATGTTCTTGTTCTTTGTTCGGAAAAGCTTATGCCTCTTACGTTGGTTAAATGCTATCCTATTGGTGTTATGCGCATGATGGACAATGACCGTGAGGATAACAAAATCATAGCTGTTCCTGTCGATGACCCAAATTATAATATGTATAAAGATATAGAAGAGCTTCCGAAACATATTTTTGATGAAATGCGTCATTTCTTCACTGTATACAAGGAACTCGAAAGCAAGACCACTGTTGTGAATGAGTTCGGTCACGCCAAATCAGCAAAGAAGATTATAGCTAAGGACATTGAAAGCTATATTGAGAATTTCTGCAAATAAAGGTTTTAAGACGGTTTTACATGAATCGTCTGAAGGGAACCTCTAAAAATTTCTTTCGCGGCGAAATTTCTATATTGAATATCATTTACTGCGTTGTCAAACCTTGCAATACATCAAGTATTACTGTGGGTTGTCGCTCTGTAGCTGATATTTGTCATATGCAAAATTTTGCTTGTGTTTCGGTTTTTAGAGGAGCCTTAAAAATATAAGATAATTAATTAAAGAGGAGTTATTACGTATGTCACCATTCGGAGGAAATTTATTCAGCAGTGAGATAAGCGCTGCACCTATCGGAATCATTGCTATGAGCAGTATCACTGAGCTTGGTGCCAAGATTAACGATTATCTTGTTGACTGGTCAAAAGCAGCAGGATACGAGGATGACAGCTTCCTTATTGAAGCAGAATGTCCCCGTTTCTCATCAGGCGACGGAAAGGGACTTATCAAGTCCACTGTACGTGGAAAGGATCTTTTCATCATTGTTGACGTAGGCAATTATAACATAAAGTACAATTATTTTGGCATGGAAAATGCAATGTCCCCCGATGACCATTTCCAAGATTTAAAGCGTATCATCCAGGCTGCGTCCGGTAAGGCAAATCGTATCAATGTTATTATGCCTATCCTTTATGGTGGCCGTCAGCACCGCAGAAGCTATCGTGAATCACTTGACTGTGCTTGTGCATTGCAGGAACTGGAGGCTATGGGAGTATCAAATATCGTAACATTTGACGCTCATGACCCCAGAGTACAGAACGCTGTTCCACTTATGGGATTTGATAATGTTATGCCTACATATCAGGTTCTCAAGTGCCTCCTCCGTGATATAAAGGATATTGATCTTTCAAAAGATAAATTCATGGTTGTTTCACCTGATGAAGGTGCACTTAACAGAAATATGTACTATGCTTCTGTTCTTGGTGTTGATATGGGTATGTTCTACAAGAGACGTGATTACTCCACAATTGTAAACGGAAGAAATCCCATTGTTGCTCATGAGTATCTCGGAAATCCTGTTGAGGGCAAGGATATTTTCGTTGCTGATGATATAATTTCATCAGGCGAATCCATGCTTGACCTTGCTTATAATCTTAAAAAGAAAAAAGCAAACAGAATCTTTACATATGCTACATATACAATCTTTACAAATGGACTTGAAAAGTTTGATAAGGCATATGAGGAGGGCATAATCAGTGGTGTGCTCGGTACAAATCTTACATACCGTTCACCTGAGCTTCTCAGCAGACCATGGTTCCATGAAGTTGATGTTGCTAAGTATATTGCATACTTTATTGAAGCTATCAATCATGACGTTTCCATAAGCAAGATTCTTGATCCCCATGCAAAGATCGAAGCGCTTCTGAAAAACAGAAAGTAATAAATAATAAAAAAATCGAGGATTCAGATATGGAAATCCTCGATTTTTTATTTATTGTCTGTTATTGTGAATTCGCCGTTTAATCCGAAAATACATTTCTGAATAATCTGTGATATGTTTGAAATTGATTTTTTACAATCATCTTTTATCCATTCGTTTACGACGGCATTTATACCGCTTAAATAATAGCGCATTACATATTTTCTATCCTCTGTTGGATAATGAAATCGTTCAAGGATAGGGTCAAATATATTTTGATGCATTTTTGCGAATATTTTTTCAAACCCAAATTCTTTTGAATTAGATATTGCAGTTGAAAAAATCCGGCGATTTTCTTTTATAAATGATAAGTATGGATTCAAATAATCTTCTGTAATGTAGTTTAATTGAGACAATTTCGAGTGTGAAAAGTTTTGGATATCAACAGTAAAATATGAAAGAAAGCTGTTTAGTATATACTGCATTGCTTCATTAAGTAATTCGCAGGTATTTTCATAATGAAGATAAAATGTTGAGCGATTGACATGAGCTTCCCTGCATATTTCGCTTATTGTTATATACTCAAAAGATTTTCTTTCAAGCAGAGAAATAAGTGCTTTGTCCATTTTTATTGCAGTATTAAAATATTTACTTTCTGACTTATTCACGGAGAACCTCTTCTTATTGTTCACTTATCTGTTTTGCAAGTTCAACTATTTCAAAGGCATATTTTGACTTGCATTTTTCAAGATATTTTTTGTAAATGGGATAATTCACACCGCAGCCGATAAAACCGATGGTGCCAATGATTATTCCTGCAACAACAGCCCCTGTACCGCTACCTATAACCTGCATTGCGATACACATACCTGTGCCGGCAATCAGTGATGAAATTATACCTAAAGTGTAGGTGAATATAGTTGCAGGTAGTTTGGCTTTTCTGTCAAGTTTTTTCAAGGCTACGATTTTTGAACTTCCTTTTGAAACGTAATCCTTGGCAATTGATTCTGCTAAAATCTTATCTGTGTTCATATTGAAAACCTCCTGTTTATTTCCATAAGGGATTTTTATTACAATATCAGTATAACATAATAGGGAATGAAAAGGAACAACAAGATTTGCAGAAAATGTTGATTTAACTTTGTGCATCTTTATATGTATTAAAGCGATACTTTTTTTTGTATTCGTTAGGTGTCATACCCATTATTTTCTTGAATATTTTTATAAAATAGCTCTGGGAACTGAAACAAAGGAGATTGCTTATTTCGAGATCAGTGTAGTCAGAATATCGCAGAAGCCCCGTTGCTTCCTCGATTTTTCGCTGATTAACGTATTCAGAAAATGCCATTCCTGTTTCTGATTTGAAAAGTCTTGAAAGATATGCGGGAGTGATATGCAGTGCCTGCGCCGCATCTTCAATAAGTATGCGGCTGTGAAGGTGCTCGCTAATATATTCGATAGCGCGGAGTATGCGCTTGGAATAAAGCTTGCTGCTGCGTAATATGCGCATCTGCCGTGTATATTCCTCAATCATTTCATCATGAACGCTCCGTACATCTTCAATATTTGTACACTCATCAGCACGATTTATATAAATATCGCTGAGGCTGTATGCTTGTTCGGGTGTCATGCCGCTTCCTACGCAGAAACGAGCAATAAGTGCTGTTGAGATTGTAAAATGATATTTCATATTCTGCAAAGGGTTACGGCTTAAAGTGCCGCAGCCTTCGCAGAACAAAGGCTCGGCAAACATTTTAACAAATTCTATGTTGCCAGAGCAGATACTTTCGTAAAATGCCATTTCTCTGTCAAAGGGTGCATATTCAAAATTTTCTTCGCGATGACTGAAAAAATGGGATATTACGCTATTTTCACGGTTGTCAGGCATATGCGGCACTCCTTTCGCTTTTTATGTATTATATCACATATTTACGAAGTTGTCCAGATGAAAAATGCAACATAATAAAATGTATCATAATCATATTGCTTTTTATTCGAAATTATTGTTTTCAATAATATCAAGTTATAAAACCAAAGTAGATAAATATGATGGACTTTCTATTCATTGCCTTTTTCTACTAACATTTTAGGATTAGCATAAACTAAAAATCCCGATACAAATTGCATCGGGATTTTTTAAAAAAGTGTTTATAATTATGCCTTATTAACGCTTCCAAAGAGTTCCATCTTTTCCTTAACCTTAGCCTTGATAGCCTCAAAGCCGGGAGCAAGAAGCTTTCTGGGGTCAAAGCCCTTACCGGACTGATCCTTACCAGCCTCGATATATCCTCTTGTAGCTTCAGCGAATACGAGCTGACACTCTGTATTTACATTAATCTTAGCAACGCCGAGAGAAATAGCCTTCTGAATCATGTCGTCAGGAATACCTGTGCCGCCGTGAAGAACGAGAGGCATTTCGCCAACTGTCTTGTTGATTGCCTCAAGTGTCTCGAAGCTGAGACCTTCCCAGTTATCAGGGTATACACCGTGGATGTTACCGATACCAGCAGCAAGGAAATCTACACCAAGATCAGCGATCATCTTGCACTCTGCGGGATCAGCACACTCACCCTTACCAACAACGCCGTCTTCTTCGCCGCCGATAGCGCCAACCTCTGCCTCGATGGAAAGACCAAGGTGATGAGCAGCATTAACAAGCTCAGTTGTCTTAGCGACATTTTCTTCAATAGGGAAGTGTGAACCGTCGAACATGATTGAAGTGAAGCCTGCCTTAATGCACTTGTAGCAGCCCTCATATGAGCCGTGGTCGAGGTGAAGAGCAACTGGAACTGTAATTCCGAGAGACTTATCCATAGCAGCAACCATAGCTGCAACAGTCTCAACGCCTGTCATGTACTTGCCTGCGCCTTCGGAAACACCGAGGATAACAGGGGAGTTGCACTCCTGTGCTGTAAGGAGAATAGCCTTAGTCCACTCAAGGTTGTTGATGTTGAACTGACCTACTGCGTACTTGCCTTCTCTTGCCTTTTTAAGCATTTCTGTAGCTGAAACTAACATTATATATTCCTCCTGAATTTTCAGTTGGAGCAAATTGCTCCATTGTTAATATTATATCACACTTCTATATTAAATGCAAGAGGTTTTTGTAAATTTTTCAGATTTCTGCAATAATAAAAAGTATATATGTTAAATTTATAATTTGTATTGAAATATTTCGGTAATTATGGTATAATATATATAAATATGTGTTTGCAGGAGGTTTTATGGAACTTAACGACTATTATCAGATTGTCTGCCCGAAGTGCAAGGCTCTTTTGTTTGCTGAAAAAAGACTTGATCACTGGTATTGCGGACATTGCGGTGAAAAAATTGAAATCGAAAAAGAGGAGAAAAAGGCTGCTCCCGAAAAAGCTGCACCTGTCCTCACAGGTGATATTTTCCTTTGTGATAAGGAAATCCTTGTAAAGTATGCAGGAAATGACGAGGATGTTGATATTCCTGATTATGTGACAAAAATTGATTCAGGTGCTTTTAAAGATAATACTAGCATCAGAACAGTACATATTCCGGATACTGTAATGGAAATAGGTGATTCTGCTTTCGAGGGCTGTACATCACTCTCAAATGTACGGCTTCCAAATCGACTGAAAAAAATTAATTACAAAACATTTAATAATTGCAGTAGTCTCAGAACGATTAATATACCTGCTTCTGTTGATGAAATCGTTTATAACGCTATGTGCTGCGGATTGGAAGAGATAGTATTTGAAAGTAGTTCTACAACATGGGAACCTCTCAATGATTATACAAATCCCTCTTTTGAAATCAGCAGAAAGGCAACAGAAAACGGCGTAAAACGTATTTACTTCAAAGGAATCGCATATGAGGCTAATGATATTTATCGTTTTAAATGCGTGTCTGCATATTTGAAATCTGTTGGTTTATGCCCTGTTTGCAGTGGAAAATACAATGTTTTCGGAAAATGCAAGGGCTGTGGTAATAAAAAAGATTAACAAGGAGATATTATGAAATACACACAAGGAAAATATATTATAACCGATAAAAAGGCTATAGCACGAGAAATCTACAGCTTTGAGATAAGCTGCCCCGAAGTTGCGGCTGTAGCTGTTCCCGGTCAGTTTGTCCACATACGTATTGGAAGTTTTGTTCTCCGCAGACCTATTTCAATCTGTGGAATAAATAAAGAAAAAGGTACTCTTCGCATAGTATTTGAAATCAGGGGAGAGGGTACTGACGCAATTGCACAGCTCAACAAGGGCGATTTGGTAGACATGCTTGCCCCACTTGGTCATGGCTTTACTGTTGACGATAACTTTAAAAAAGTAGTGCTTATAGGCGGCGGAATCGGAACCCCTCCCATGCTTCCTCTTGCTCAGGCTTACGGCGAAAAAGCTGTAGCTATCAGCGGATTCAGAAACAGTGCTGCTGTAATTCTTCAAGAGGATTTTAAATCAGCAGGAGCAGAAACAATTCTCTGTACCGATGACGGCTCAGCAGGTATTCACGGATTCGTAACACAGCCATTTACTGAACTGGCTGAAAAAGGCGGCATAGACGCAGTATTTGCCTGCGGACCTATGCCTATGCTCAAAGGAATTGCAGCAATATGCAAGGAAAAAGGCATTTACTGTGAAATTTCCCTTGAAGAACGCATGGCTTGCGGAATTGGTGCATGTCTTGGATGTGCCTGCCGTACAACACGAAATGACGAGGAATACTTTGCACATGTATGCAAAGACGGTCCTGTATTCAATGCTGAGGAGGTAATTTGGTAATGGCTGATCTTTCTGTAAATGTATGCGGAGTTGATTTTAAAAATCCCATAATTCCCGCCTCCGGAGTATTCGGCTATGGTAGGGAATACGAGGAGCTTTTTCCTCTGAACAAGCTTGGCGGAGTTGCAACAAAGGGAACAACACGCTATCAGAGAACAGGCAATGTTGCTCCGAGAATTGCGGAAACTCCTGCCGGCATGCTTAATTCAGTAGGCCTGCAAAATCCCGGAATCGACCATTTTGTTGAAACTGATTTACCATATCTGCTTACAAAAGACCTAGTTGTACTTGCAAATATCGCAGGTTCAACTCCTGAGGAATGTGCTGAAACTGCGGCAAAGCTTGAAGGCACAGGTGCTCATATGATTGAGCTGAACATTTCCTGTCCAAATGTAAAGCAGGGCGGTGCGGCATTTGGCACAAGCTGTGAAATGGCGGCTGAGGTTACAAAAAAAGTCAGAGCAGCAACAACAAAGCCTCTTGTTGTAAAACTCTCACCTAATGTTACAAATATTGCTGAAATTGCAAAGGCTGTAGAGGCGGCAGGTGCTGACGCTGTATCACTTATAAATACACTTCTCGGAATGAGAATTGACATCAACACAGGCAGACCGATTCTCCATAATAATATGGGAGGTCTCAGCGGTCCTGCAATTTTCCCTGTTGCTGTACGTATGGTATATCAGGTTGCAAATGCTGTAAAAATCCCCGTTATCGGCATGGGCGGAGTTTCAAGCGGTCGTGATGCTATTGAGCTTATGATGGCAGGCGCATCTGCTGTACAGATTGGCGCGGCAATCTTCACAGACCCTTACGCACCTGTAAGAATTGTTGAAGAAATGAACGATTTCCTTGATAAAAAGGGTATTGGCTCAGTACGCGATATCATCGGTACTGTTAAGCCTTGGTAATACACTATGATAATAATGGCTGTAGATTTCGGTGATTCCAGAACAGGACTTGCTATATGCGGAAAAAGCGAACTTATTGCAAGTCCCATTGGAGTTATAGCTGAAAAAGATTTTGATAAATGCCTTGAAAAAACCGCTGAGGCGGCTAAGGATAACAAGGCTGAAATGATAGTTGTGGGTTATCCTAAGAACATGAATAATACGATAGGGGAGAGGGCAGAAAAATGCCGTCTCTTTGCGGAAAAATTGGGAGAGATGACAGGCTGTCCCGTGGAGTTGTGGGACGAACGCTGTACCACTGTTTCTGCTCATAACTATATGAATGTAACGAATACAAGAGGAAAAAAGCGCAAGGCGGTTGTTGATGCAGTTGCGGCTACTATTATCCTTGAAAGCTATTTGGGATACAGAAAGAACAATATGTAAGGACGGATTTCTCCGTCCAAGGATATATCAGCCCATCATTGAGGTAATATCGTCAAGCAGGTTTCCTGCGGCTTTAAGAGTTTTACCTGCATTTTTCTTAATGCTGTGACGCTTTCTTGCTCCGCTTGAAGCAAATGCATAGCAGGCAAGACCTATAACTGCCCCAGTAGTTATACCTGTTGTAATTGCTTTTATATTCATTTAAATCACTTCCAGAATTAGATAGAACACTTTCTTAAAAGGTTCATTTATATTTTCTGAAAAACAAACTTTTTTATACATAAGGAGAAAAAATGCCTGAACTTAACATTGTCCTTGTAGAACCGCAGATTCCTCAGAATACAGGAAATATTTCCAGAACCTGTGCAGTTACCGGAGCAAAACTTCATCTTATACGTCCTTTCGGATTTGAAATATCCGATAAACACCTAAAACGTGCAGGACTTGATTACTGGGATAAGCTTGATATTACTTATTATAATAATCTTGATGAATTTTTTGAAAAAAACAAGAATGGTAATTTTTTCTACTTTACAACCAAAGGAAAATATGTCCATAGTGAAGCCGAATATCCAGATAACAGCTTCTTGATTTTCGGCAGAGAGGATAAAGGACTTCCAGAAAAATTGCTGTATGATAATCCTGAAAACTGCGTGAGAATTCCTATGCGCAATGAACTAAGAAGTTTGAATCTTTCAAATTCTGTGGCAATTGCAGTGTATGAAGTACTGCGTCAGTGGGATTATCCAGATTTATCCCGTCAGGGAAAACTAACACAATATGAATGGTAAAGGAGATGACTATTATGTCAAAAATTAAAATCATCACAGATAGCTGCTGTGACCTTACAAAAGATCAGATTGATGAGCTTGGAATAAAAGTTCTTCCTTTGCAAATTACTCTTAACGGCGAGACGTTTCGTGAAACCTATGATAAAACAGCGGATGAATTTTATGATTTGCTTCTTAAATCAAATGAACCTGCAAAGCATGCTGCTATAAATCCAACAATGTTTGAGGAGGCTTACAAGGAGGCAATTGCTGAGGGATATACTGATATTATTACAGTATCTCTTAACAGTCTTGGCTCTGTAACTTATAATAATTCCATTCTTGCAAAAGACGAATTATTTGAAAGCAACCCTGATTTGAAAGATAAAATCCGTATTTTCAATCTTGATTCAAAGTGTTATACCGTATTTTACGGTTATCCGATTATGGAATCTGTAAAGAAGATAAACAAAGGTGCAACAGCTGAAGATATTGTAGCGTATCTTGAAGACTGGTTTAATGTAAGTGCTGTATATGCTGTACCGTATACTCTTAAATTTGCAAAAAAATCAGGCAGAATTTCCGCAGCAGCTGCATTTGCAGGTGAGCTTTTAGGCCTTAAACCAATCATTGAATTTGCAGATGGTGTAACAACCACTATAGAAAAAATTCGCGGAGAAAAGAATATTGTTCCCAAGCTGATTGAGTGTGTTGAAAAGCGTATGACACCGCAGACACCTTATCTTCTTATCTATGGCAGAGATGATACACTTGCCAAGGAAGTTGAAAAGGAAATGATTAAGAAAACTGGCAGAAAAGCTGAGATGTATGCAAAAATCGGTTGTGCTGTATCTTCAAATATCGGACCTGACATTGTAGCTATTCTTGTCAGAAGAAAAAATAAGTAAATATATAAATTTAAAGGGATGTCATCTGACATCCCTTTAAACATTTATCTATCAGAAAATGTTACTGCATCTTGTAAGAGTTAATCATCTTCTGAACCATACGGCCGCCGATAGAACCAGCCTCACGTGAAGTAAGGTCGCCGTTGTAGCCCTGCTTAAGATTTACACCGAGCTCAGAAGCAGATTCCATCTTGAATCTTTCGAGTGCCTCTCTGCCCTTTTCTGTCATTACACCGCTGTTATTAGACTTGCTGCTCATAGTTTTGTTCTCCTTAAAGTTGATTTATTGATGCCGTGATAGTATTATATATCATAAATAAAAAAATATTTATGGAAAATTTATCTGTATTTTTAAAGATTTTATTTCAAAAAAATTGCAATAAAGAAATTAACTCAATAATCATCAGCCGAGCATTTCAATAAGTTCTTCCTTAGAAAGTGAGGAGAGATTTACAAAATCACCACTAAGAACTGAATCTGCAAGATTCGCTTTTTTTATCTGCATCTGCTGAATTTTTTCTTCTATGGTATTTTTTGCTATCAGCTTGTAGACAGTAACTTTTTTCGTCTGCCCGATACGGTGAGCACGGTCAGTTGCCTGATTCTGAGCCGCAACGTTCCACCATGGGTCATAGTGAATTACAACGTCCGCACCTGTGAGATTAAGACCTGTTCCGCCTGCTTTCAGAGAAATCAGGAATACAGGTATATTTTCTGAATTGAAGCTGTCAACCAATTCCAAACGTTTCTTTTTTGAGGTTTCGCCTGTAATTTTGTAATATTGAATATTACTTTTATAGAGCATATTTTCAAGACGTTCAAGCATAGATGTGAATTGCGAAAATATCAATACACGATGTTCGCCCTCAATAGCTCTTTGTACAATCTCCATACAGGCAGTTTTTTTAGCTGATTCGCCATTATAATTCTCAAAAAGCAGTGAGGGATCACAGCAAATCTGACGAATCTGTGTGAGATGTGCAAGAATACGGAGCTTGTTATTCTGATAATCTGAATCATTTTCACTGTCAAGCATCTGGCGCAGTTCGAGTACTTTAGCGTCATAAATATGCTGCTGTTCTTCGTCAAAGCGAACAATATAATTTTCTTCCAGTTTATCAGGCAAATCGCGGAGAACGTCTTTTTTCAGTCTTCGCAGGATAAACGGCGATGTCATACGGCGCAGGCGCTTTGTGGCTTCTTCATCGGATTTTTTTACAATGGGAGTTTCAAATTCTTTTTTGAAAGTTTCATATCCGTAAAGAAATCCCGGCATAAGATAATCAAAAATACTCCATAGCTCACTGAGACGATTTTCAATTGGAGTACCTGTCAAAGCAAAACGCTGTTTTGCTTTTATAAGTTTAACGGATTTGGCAGCAGCAGTTGTATGATTTTTGATATACTGAGCTTCATCAAGAACCTGACAAGAAAAAGTACAATCTTCATAATGTGCCGCATCGCGTTTAATTAAATCGTATGAGGTAATCAGAACATCATAGTTCTGATAATCTGCAATTAACTTTTCACGTTCTTTCATTGTGCCTACAATTGTACAATAATTCAGATGAGGTGCAAATTTGTCAAATTCTGCCGCCCAGTTGAATACAAGTGAAGCAGGGCAAACAATAAGTGCAGTGTCGCAGTTATTTTCAGTTTTTTCAGCTGATATTACAGAAATTATCTGTAATGTTTTACCAAGTCCCATATCATCAGCAAGAATACCGCCGAATCCGCAGGCTGAAATCGTCCGCAGCCATTTATGACCAAACTGCTGATAACTCCTCATTATACCATTCAGTGGTTCAGGAATTTCAAAATCTGATTCTGTTACAGTCTTGAAGCTTTTAATCAGCTTTTTGTAATGGCTGTCACGTTTAGCATAAATTTCCTGACTTTGCTCCAGCATTTTATCAAGATACAGCGCACGATAGGCAGGGAGCTTCATTTTCCCTTTTACAAATTCTTTTGGAGAAATGTGCATAGTATCAAGCATAGCCGAAAGTTCTGCAATACTGTTATCGATGTCTACAAACTCACCACTTTTCAGACGGTGATATTTTTTATTCTGACGATAACTTTTGATTATATCCAGAAGTTCTTTTTGAGTAAGGTTGTCCGTTGTGATTTCCAGATTAAGCAAATCGCTGTCAATAGAAACACCTACTGAAATATTCAGTTTACGGTGATTCTGAATACTCTGAAATCTGTCAGTACATACAACATCACCAAGCGCCATAAGCTTAGGAACAGCTGTTTCAAGGATATTATATATTTCCTCTTCATTTTGAGAAGCAAGAAAACGTTCTTCACCTTTGCGGAAATTTGGGAAATAATCCATAACGATATCAAGAACATATCCCTCACGCTGTGCGTCACGGAAATCCTCTTTAAGTACAGATGATTCAAGTAAATCAAAAATTGCAACTCCCGTATCGCCGTACCATGTCCCTACACGACATTCAGGGTATCCGTCAACCATATCCAGATAGAAACGAAATGAAACTTCGGGTGGCAAATAGCTTTCAATTGTCTCACTGTCTTTTTCTTTGATTTTAACTACCTTACGAAGTGCAGGAAGAATCGTATAATAGAATTCTGAAAGATTTTTTCTGCCAATCTGAAATGAGATTTTATCGTCTCTTCCGTCTGCAAGTGACATCAGCGGTTCAATTTCTTTTTCATATTCCGAATCTATGCGGCAAAGACAGTCTTTATGTATGCAATATGAGTATTTATTACCATAGAAACCCATAGGAATTCTGCCTGAAACTGATATTCCCTCGAAATTTCCTGCTGAATCGGATAAGCTTTCTATATCCAGTTTTACAGGCGGATTAAATTCTTTTACAGTCAATTTCGGTATTTTTTTATTGTCAAATTCCACTTCTTTATCTTTAAATAATTCAAAGAAACGGTCGAGACGGTCACCATATAAATTTACATGGTTTCTCAGGTCGTCTTCGCGATAGCTGTACCACCTGTCCTGAGTTTTTCTGAACTTATCATTAAGCAAACCGCACAGCATCTGTGCAAATTCTTTATTATCCTCAGCAAAGTTCTCAACAGAAAAATCTATCTGATTATTTTTTCCAAGAGGATATGTTTCCTTCCGGAGAACTTTATTGAATAAATCATAAATATCTCTTACAATATAAGTCCTGCCTAAATTTTCTTTTGTTATAACAAGACGCATAGTAAGATTATCGCCAACGATATTAAGTCTCGGCAATATATACACAATATTGTTACGCTGATTACCTGTCTGATGTCTGTTGCGAAAAGTATCAAGAAAAATTGAAGCTTTATAGTCTGTACTGTCACCAGGTCTGTTTTTCAGAAGATATTTTTGCATTAATATTAAAGCCGCTGCTTCGTGTATGCAGATACCTGATGAAGCACGATTGTGCTTCATTATGCAAGAATAACTCTGACAGTGACACTTAAGCAATTTATCTTTTGAAAAATCAACTTCAATTGATTCATTATTTCTGAAATTAACAAAGATATTGCCAATCATATTATCATTATGAATCCATTTGCTGTATCCGAAAACAGCCTTGACTATGTATGCTTTTTCATCATTGATAAGGGAAAGTGCTTCGTCGTAAATTTTCTGTGTAATTTTCACATCTTCTGTAATCTGTTCAACAGAAAAGTAATGATATCCATGATTGTCGTCATCATGAAATGGTTTTATCCAATTTTGCATAGGTACTCCTTTATTTTATACCAATCCCTAAAATGTTAGTAGACAAAGATGATGAGCAGAAATGATGTATGTCAAGGCGGACGACGAAAGCATACTGTCGTATGGTGAGGAAGTCCAACGACGACATACAGCATTTATGCCATTAGATTTGTCTACTGTTGTTTCAGGGATTGGTATTAAGGGTAGGTTCTAAAGAAACCTGATTAATACTGTGTATATATTATATACCATTTTCTATCATTTTGCAACCATAAAATTTCGAAAGTTATTTTACAATTTCCTGTCTCATAAGTATCATATCATATACATCAATTGCATTATCCTTATACAAATCAGCAGCTTTATAGTCGGTAAGAGGCAATTTTCCGAGAAGAAATTCATTGAGCATTACAAGGTCAGCAACAGAAAATTGTCCGTCAGCATTGACGTCGCCTTTTGCACTGTCAAGAGCAGCTACCTCATCAGGATTTAATGACTGTCTGTATATGCTGAGATTATCAATGTATCCGTTGAAAAATAAATCTCCCTCATAGAATGATTTACCGATATATCCTTTCAGCGATGTTCCCATATCTGCCACAAGGGAAGTCAATTCTGTAGATTCGCTGACAAGATTACCATCAATGTATAATCTTACTGATGCACCGTTGACAGTGAATACATATCTGTGCCATTTTGTGCCGTCATGGTCATATCTGAGACCACTTTCGCCTCGCCATGTATCAGTAGAAGTTGCAAATCTGAAATGGTCATTTGCAATTTTGAAAAAAGAGTATTTTTTATCATTCTGTCCGGTAGCAAATGTGAAGAAATTTCCATCGGATTCAGATTTAGCATCCATAACGATTGTATAATCAGTACAGCCGTCAAGAAGTCCTGTAGGAAGCTCTGCAAAGGTGTTTTCGGAGCCGTCCAGTCGGAGAACATTGCCCTTTTCAGCATCGACAGAAACAGCCGCGTTGCCACTTAGCTTTAGATCATTGTTATTTCCGCTCATATCGGGAATTACATTGCCATTCGCTGTTTCAAAATCATATGAAACAGCAGGGGAGGGCGCCGTGCCGCTGCTTATGGGAGTTCCGTATACCTTTACCTCGTAAACCGTAGGAGTATACCAGTTATTGTTGGGGTTGTTGTGTAAAGTTGCATTTTTTACATTAAGGCGGATATAGCGTGCTTTTCCTGAAAGCATATCGCTGTTAAAGCCATAAGTTTTTGTGACAGTTTCGTCGTTTTTGTTAGTACGGTCAAGGAGTTTAGTCCAGTTTGTGCCGTCCATACTGCCCTCAACAGTGTATGTATAATATCCCTCAGAGCCTTTGCATATATACCACGATGTCTGAATATTTTTCAAATCGCATACATTTTCCAAATCAATCTGGATATAAAATGGCCATTTTTTAAAATCGCCTATAGCAGTAAATGAACTGCGGTAATTGCCGTCTACAGCTTTTTGCGCTGACGTGTTAATTTTTGAAGCTATGGAAGCTGTTGCTGTTTTGTCCTGTGAGAGAAGCTCACCTTTCTGGACTGGATAAAGCTCGCCTGTTTTGGTACTGTAGCGGAAATTGGGATAATAGTCGTAAAATGCAAAGCTATTGTCAAAATACAAGGGACAAAGAGTAGTACCGCTTGTTCCTGTACCTCTCAGCCAACGGTATGCGTGCATAAGATAGTTTTTATTCTGTAAATTCACAATCCAGCCTGACTGGGAGGAAAACGTAGAAGTATTGCCAATTTCGCGGAGTTCGCTCCATTCGCCGTATAAATTATCGGTTACGGTATATGCACCACTGCTTGGATACCAGCCTGCCGCCTGAGATGTAAACAGAAAATAATAGCCGTTTTTCTTGATGAGATTTGGAAATTCACGATATTGGTTTTCATGGAGAGTTTTTACGATTTCCGTAACTCCACTGTAATCTTCGTTCATTTTAAATATGTATATAGTCGCATTTGCACCTTGTCCTTCTTTGTTGGCTGCGGCTATGAGATATCCTGTATTTGCTGCATCATCGTCGAAAAATACTGCCATATCGCGAACCTGAATGCCAAGGGGATTGTATACATGATGTACTGTGAACTTTCCTCCTGGAGTGCCTGTTATAACAAGTGCTTTACCGTCGTTGTAGCCGCTTGGCTTTTCCCAATGTGCCCATACAATAACTTTATTTTTACTTTTCACGTATTCAATATGTACTGATTCGATTTTACAGCTTGCAAGGTCGGAATTCTGGTTTGAATCAGCTACGTTTTTTTCTGTTCCGAAATTTCTGCCGTCAGAGGAAACGGATTCTGCAAGATAAATATCATTAGTTCCGGCATGAGTGCGTAGGGCATAGCTATAGTATTTATCTCCTGATTTAAATCCACTTGTTTCGTATACAAGACTGCTTCCTTTCTGGTTATCATAGACATTGAGATTATCTGAAACCTCGCAGGGAGTTAGTTCCTTGACGGAAGAATATTTTACTGTTTCACCGTCGGATACGCTCAGCTGATAATAGTATGTTTTGCCGATTTCCATATTGTCATCTTCATAGGAGCGTCCAATGCCACGGTAAATCGGAATAAATCCACTGTCGGAGGATTCGGAACGATATAGCACATATTCTGAGGCATCCAGCGTTGTCGCCCACTGTATTGCGCCGTGGTCTGCAAGATTGCTTCCCTCAATGCAGAAAAGATTAGCGGCAATACCAATTTCTTCGGATATATCCTGCGATACAGCCTGTGCTGTAATCGTGTGGCAGATAATATCCTTTGCGTTTGATGAATTATCGATTGCTCCGAAAGGCGCAGCGGCAAGAATGGCACTGCATAATGTGGCAATTGCTTTTGAATTTTTCATTTTCAACCCTCATTTCATTTCTTAAATTTCCGTAACTATAATTTTAAAATTCTATGAATATTATAACATATATATTATGAGTTGTCCAGTATAATTTGTAAAAATTCCTGCAAATCTGTTTTGAATTTTTATGACTCAAAAATAGACAGATTGAATCGGTTGTTAAAAATAATTATACCCCATGCATAAATTAATATCTGCATGGGGTTTTAAGATGAGGTAATTAATTAGAAAACGGGGTAAATAGGTATCAATTCTGCTTACCGCCCTTATTTCTGTACTGCAGCGGAGACATACAGCTATATTTTTTGAAGTAGCGCGAAAAGTGTTCTGATGAATTGTAGCCGCAAAGCTCTGCAATTTCATTTACTGGCTTATCAGTAGTTGTAAGAAGCGTTTGTGCGTATTCCATACGGCTTGAAAAAACATCTTTCATGTAGGAAGTACCAAATAAATCGTTGTATATTTTATTTAAGTATCCCACAGATAAATTAAGCTCTTTTGCTATTTGAGGCGATGTTCTTTCTACTCCTGGATTATCATAAATTTCTTTGCGGAGTTTTCTCAGTTCAGCTTCATAAGGAATTTTTCTTTCCTCTTTGTACTCTTTTCCTACACCGCTGAGATAAATCAGCATTGCCATAAGGATATTATGCTGAACTTTTTTCTTATCAACCAACTCATTCTCAAACATTTTACAGCTTAGTTTTACAAGTAGTTCAAGAGTATCATCATTTTCGAGATAAATGGGGAGATTAAAAGGAGCTCCCAGTTCTTCCATTTCCTGTCTTTCTTCTTTTGAGAGCTGAAAGCGAACCCAGTCATCCATGTAATCTTCACCGTCAGCGTATAGGCAGTGGGATACTCCATTATCAATAAGAACAGCTGTATTCGGTAATATATCATAGTTTATACCTGCAACTGATATTTTCGCACGGCTTTGTATAAGCAAAAGCTGCATACCATTATAACCGTCTTTTCTTTCAACACGAAAATCTGCATCATGTTTCCAATGATAACCTGCAAGTGAAATATACATATAATCCTCCTTTGTCAATTATTAATTCCTATTACCTTAATTATAACTTAATTTTCGTTATTTGTCAACAAAAATATAATGAAATTCATCATAAAGAAATGAAAAAATATCATTGCAATTTGCACAAAAATAATATATAATATAGACAGAAAATGTGAAGAAAACGTTAAGGAATTATATCAATCAATCTTTTTATTAAAAATACATAAAAGGATGTTAGAAAATACAAATATCAACCTTTGTGTATTTTTGATAATCAGAAAAATCATTTTGGGAGGTCTTTAAAATGAAAAACAAATTTAAGCGCACAGCCGCTGCAGCTATGTCGGTTCTGACAGCTGCAACAAGCCTGGCAATTCCTGCTGTATCACAGACAATGTCTGCTGCTGCTAAGTATGGTACAGGCAAAAACATCATGGAAAACCTTAACAGAGGTATTTCCGCTATTAACACAGGAAACGGTATGCTCGTAAGCTGGAGATTCCTTGCTAATGATGCTGACGATGCTGAGTACAAGCTCTATCGCGGCAACGAGCTTATCTACACAAGTAAGTCAGGACAGGCTACCTGCTACCTCGATAAGGGCGGCAGCAGCAGTGCAAAGTACAGAGTTGACTATCTTTCAGGCGGTAAAGTTATAACATCTGAAAATTGCAGCCTTACTTCAAACAAGGATTATTTCGATATTCCTCTCAACATCCCTAAGGGTTCAGGATGCACATACAGTGCTAACGACTGTTCTGTTGGTGACGTTGACGGTGACGGTACATACGAAATCTTCGTTAAGTGGGATCCTTCAAACCAGAAGGATAACTCACAGGACGGTGATACAGGAAATGTTTACATCGACTGCTATACGCTTTCCGGTAAACAGCTCTGGAGAGTTGACCTTGGAAGAAACATCCGTGCAGGTGCTCACTACACTCAGTTCCTTGTTGCTGACTTTGACTGCGACGGTAAAGCTGAAATGACTTGTAAGACAGCCGACGGCACAAAGGACGGTACCGGTAAGGTTATTGGTGACGGTTCCAAGAACTACCGCAACAACAAGGGTTATGTTCTTGACGGTCCTGAGTATTACACACTCTTTGAGGGTGCTACAGGTAAGGCTCTTGATACTGTTGAATACGGTTTCCCAAGAGGAAAGGTAAGCAACTGGGGTGATAACTACGGTAACCGTGTTGACCGTTTCAACGGTGCTGTTGTTTATCTCGACGGTCAGAAGCCCTCAGCTGTTTCAAACAGAGGTTACTACACAAGAATGACAGTTGTTGCTTATGATGTTGTTAACAAGAAGCTCGTTGAGCGTTGGAAGTACGACTCAGGCAATGACGCTAAGAAGGGCTACCACAATGGTAACCACAATAACATGCCTGCTGATGTTGACGGTGACGGCAAGCAGGAACTTGTACTCGGTTCAACTTGTATCGACGACAACGGAAAGCTCCTCTGGTGTAACGGTCAGGGACACGGTGACGCTATGCATGTCGGTGATTTTCTCCCCAACAGAGACGGTCTTGAGCTTTGGATGTGTCACGAAGAAAAGCCTTGGGGTGTATCTCTTATAGACGCTAAGACAGGTAAAAATATCTTCCACAAGAATCACACAAAGGATACAGGTCGTGCTTGCTGCGGTAATATCTATTCCAAGAATCCCGGTGCTGAATTCTGGGGCGCTACAGGCAATGATGTTTTCGACG